>JANXXX010000008.1 GCA_025350405.1 Gallionella sp. | reverse complement strand
ACCTTCTGGGGGCCGGATGGCAAACCAATCTCTGCCGCGGAATTTCTGGCGCTGCTGTTTGGCCAGTTGCCGGAGTTCTTCAAGGACGAGGACGAGTTGCGCGCGCTGTGGAGCTTGCCTGATACGCGCAAGAAATTGCTTGAAGGGCTGGCGGAAAAAGGCTTCGGCAAGGATCAACTGGTCGAGATGCAAAAGATCATCGATGCTGAGAACAGCGACCTTTTCGATGTGCTGGCGCATGTGGCCTTCGCGATGCAACCTATCAGCCGCGAGGCGCGGGCAGACGCGGCTCACAGAGAAGTGCATGAGCGCTTCAGCGACAAGCAGCAAGCCTTCCTCGATTTCGTGTTGGCGCATTATGTGCAGGAAGGCGTGGAGGAACTGGAACAGGAAAAACTCACCAAGTTGCTGCGGTTGCGCTATCACGACTCTATTCCCGACGCGGTCGCCGATCTGGGCGGTGATATTGCGGAGATACGCAATTTGTTTAGCGGCTTCCAGCGCTATTTATATCAGGGTGAGTCTGCACGCTAATAATGCGGCGGCCTTTCGTTCGCGGGCTTGCCCTCGTTTCCTGCTTCAGCTAGTGATTGGATGTTTCTTGCAAGCGCTTCACGGTGTCCATCGAAAACCCACTAGCCTGCGTGTTATCATTTCACCCATGAAACCCCATCCCGATTCTCTGCAACGTTTCCTGTTCGAACAGTCCCATGTGCGCGGCGAGCTGGTGCATCTCGATGATGCCTGGCGCGCGGTGCTGGAGCGGCACGACTATCCCCCGTCTCTGCGCGCGGTGATGGGCGAGTTGATGGCGGCGGCTGTGCTGCTGGCGGCGACGCTGAAGCTGAAAGGTTTGCTGATACTACAAATACAAGGCCGGGGGCCGGTGACACTGCTGGTGGTGGAGTGCGACGGCGAGTTGAATGTGCGCGCCACGGCGAAGTGGCAGGGCGAGCTGGATGGGATCGCTTTTGCGCAGATGGTGGGCGACGGGCGTTTTGTCATCACGCTTGATCCGCGCGATGGCGGGCAGACTTATCAGGGTATCGTCGCGCTGGATGGCGACAGCGTGGCCGAGGTGTTGCAGAACTACATGCTGCGCTCTGATCAACTGGAGACGCGCCTGTGGCTGGCGGCGGATGCACAGGGCGCGGCGGGGCTGTTGTTACAGAAGATGCCTGGCGAGGGCGGGTATGCCGTTGCAGAGCAGGATGACGAGCACGACACAGATATGTGGCAACGCGTGACGATGCTGACCGATACGTTGCAGCGCGAGGAGTTGCTGGGCCTGCCTGCGGTGGAATTGATACGCAGGCTGTATGGCGAGGAGGATGTGCGCCTGTTCGACACCCAGCAGGTGGCGTTCAGGTGTTCTTGCTCCCGCGACAGGGTGGCGCGCATGCTGAAGATGCTCGGGCGGGACGAGGTGCAGTCGGTGTTGGACGAGCAGGGCGTGGCGGAGGTGACCTGCGAGTTCTGCAACCACCAATACCGGTTCGACAAGGTGGATGCCGAGCAGGTGTTCGCATCCCAGGCGTTCGCATCAGGGGTGGCACTGGACGGCAGTGCCGCCGTGCATTGAGCTGAGGCCGCTATGGAAGACAAACGCAGTTGTCTCCGCGAACCGGCCCGCGCCAAGGCGAGGCTGTTGGTCGATGACCATTGGCATGATTGCGTGATCACCAACATTTCATCTGCGGGGGGCAGGCTGTACCTGCGGATGAGTGTCGCGAAAGGTAAGGCGGTGCGCATTCAGATCGCCAAATTCGGCCAGTACGATGCGACAGTGATCTGGTGTGAGGGTGATGAGACCGGGCTGAAGTTAGAACATGACCCGGCAGAGATCGCCAGCATGCTGACCGCGCTGGCCTCGTAGAAGCGAATAATTAGCGACACCCACGAGTATTGTCCATGCAAAAGCCTTGCATTGCTGTGAGGCTTTTTTTGTTTTTGTCACCCGATTCGGGTGATGATTCTGGCAGCGGTGCTGCACGCTAATAATGCGGCGGCCTTTCGTTCGCAGGCTTGCCCTCGTTACCCTCTGCTGCCAGCGATTGGATGTGTCTTGCAAGCACTTCACAAATCGCTTCAAGGCGATCCAGTTTTTGTTGCTGCTGATAAATCGTTTTGTTCAGTTCCTCGATCAGATCTTCCTGGAAGGTGATTTTTGCTTCGATGTTTTCTAGACGTTCTTCATTCATGGGGTGGCTCTGCAAATTTGGTGGATGGGGAAGTTCGGCGGCTATCCGGGGGATGGCGGCCATTCTAGCGCGGGGCCGGAATTCATGCCCGGCGATAACGTACAATCCAGAGCAGGATGCTGTGCGCAACTAGCAGGGACAGCATTGCATTTCATTTACGACTGGTGTCTTGAGGATATAAGAAGGGCGGGCGCGAAAACCAAGTGCAACATTCTTTCATGAAAGAATGTTGGATGGCGGAAAAATACAAACACCTCACCTTGGATGATAGAGTCTTGATTCAAACCCAGCTCCAGCAAGGATTTAAACCAGGGGCAATTGCCG
>JANXXX010000007.1 GCA_025350405.1 Gallionella sp. | reverse complement strand
CCAATGTTCTCGAGTCGAATTGAAGCCATCAGTGCCGTACCTTTCCCGAATCCACGCTGAGGATAAGCACCGACTTTGGCGCCATGGATATCTTTATACGCCCTGCAGAAGTTGTTGCCGGTTTATTATGCAACTCGTCCGATACCACCTTGTCGTTCCAGGCGTTGGGCAGAATGAAGTCTGCTACCGACTCCCCGGGCTCCCGGTTGACCAGAACCATCACCTCGTCTCCGCTCTTAGCGTCGTGACGAGTGTATGCAAGCACCGTATCCTGCGCCCCGGTGAGCAACGTATAGTCGCCGCGGCTCAGCGCTGGGTGCAAGTGGCGGATATGCAGGAGTGTCTTGTAATATTCGCGCATCGACTCGTCGCGAGCATCGCCTTTCCCCGGTTTGATGTCGCGATCACCCCACGGCATATTGGTGCGGTTGAGCGGCCATTCACTTCCCGAGCGCGCGACCTCCTCGCCGTAATAGATCACCGGCAACCCCAAAGATGTCATCTGGATCGCAGCGCAAATGCGAAACTTGTCCTTGTCTCCATCCATGTTATACAACGCCATGGGCTCATCATGACTGGATAGATAATGTGCCAACAGATAGCCTTTTCGCACTTTGTGCCTGGAGCCAAGGTAGCTGCCATACGCAATGGCGCGTCCGCGATTGTTTACAAAAGCTTCACAACTACCTTTGAAGCTGAAATCGAATCCGGCATCGATTTCGTCCTGCGCAAAAAATGGATCCAGGGAACTCGCGGTTCCTCCCCAATATTCGGCCAGTAGAAAAAAATCCTTGTTGATCTCGGTGCGCGTCCGGCGCCGATGCTCCAGCCAGAAGTCCGTTTCGATATGTTTGAAAGTATCCAGGCGAAAGCCATCTACACCGGCTTGTTTGGCCAACTCGATATTGGCATTGAGGAGATAGTCTCTGACTTCGGGCAATTCGGTCTTGAAGTCGGGCAAACCACCCACGCGGCACGTTATCGGATCGACCTCGCAATTGCCCTCGCCGGTACGCAGCCAACTTTGGCCGTCGGAAGTCCTGCGCGATTCATAGATCGAACCGTAACCGGCATGGTTGTACACCACATCAAGCAACACCTTTATGTGCCGTTTGTGCGCCGCCTCTACCAGATTCTTCAGGTCTTCCAGACTGCCGAACTGCGGCTCCAACTTGGTGAAGTCATCTATCCAGTAACCATGGAAACCCCAATGCCTGAATTCCGGGATGCCCAGTTTGGCCGGGGCACTGGCGTAAAAACTTTGAGTGATCTGTTTCTGAACCGGGTTGATCCAGAGCGCGGTGATTCCGAGATCTGCAAGTTCATCCAGATGCTGGGTGAGCCCTTTTAGATCGCCACCATGGTAACCGCCGGGATTGCTGCGTTCGACTTTATAGTTATTCGTGTTATCGCCATCTGCAAACCGGTCGATGAGCACGAAATACAACACGTCATCTGACCAATCTGATGCCCATGCGGAGAGGGGTGATAGAACCAAGCACAACAGGAGGCATTGCGCGATCTTAAACGCAATATGTCTGACTTCGCATGTTCCGAAGTTCATTTTAGAACTTCCAGGCTAAGCAATTGCAATTGAGTACCCCCTTTGCTTGCTCTTACTGCCTTTCAGGTAGTTCTGACAACTTATCCAGTGTCTTGTTATAACGTCGGCACCGTTTTCGATTGCTGTTTATCCTCCGGTTCTTGATTATTACTTTTTTACTGGTTGCATGCTACGCATAGCGTAGTATTTATGTCAAACATTGCACTGTGTTTTGTTGTTTAAAATCCCCTAACAGGTAAAAACACGTATATCCTTAAACTGTTTTTCTGCTCCCGCTCGCTGGCATTTATTTTTTCGATTGATGAATATGATTTCAACAAGAGCAAGCGGAATACTGTTACACCCCACCTCTCTTCCTGGACCGTTCGGTTCGGGTGATTTCGGTACTGGTGCTTATCAATTTGTAGATTGGCTGGCCAGTGCCGGACAAAGCTACTGGCAGATGTTGCCTCTCGGAGAAGTAGGTCACGGGAACTCACCTTACACCAGCAACTCTGCATTCGCCGGCAACCATCTACTGATTGATTTGGAGGAACTGGTAAAAAAAGGGTGGCTCGAATCAAGCGAACTGGCGACCAATCCCGAATTCAGTGCTGATCATGCGCATTTTGATCTGGTCAAGCTCTATCGACTGGAACGATTGCAACTCGCCTCACAACGATTCCTCGCTCAACCCGGAACGAGCGCTCACACCGAGTATCAGTCATTTTGCGAGTCAGAAAAGCAGTGGCTGGACGACTTTGCTTTGTTCAAGGCTATCGAACACCACGAACAGCTGCGGGAGTGGGATCAATGGCCTGCAAAATATATTTCCAGGGATAAAGATGCACTTGCGGACGCAAATTTGCGTTATGCGGATGAAGTCGATTTTTGTAAATTCTGCCAGTGGTGTTTTTACCGGCAATGGATATCGTTAAAGAAATATGCGAATGATCGCGGCATCAGTATCATCGGTGATGTCCCCATTTTTGTATCTCTGCAAAGCGCGGACGTATGGGAGCATCAAGATCTGTTCGAGCTTGATGCAAACGGACGGCCTATTGTGGTTGCTGGTGTGCCGCCCGATTATTTCAGTGAAACAGGGCAATTATGGGGAAATCCGCTGTACCGCTGGGATGTTCACGAACAAACGAACTACGCATGGTGGATAGCACGATTGTCACATGCATTTAGACTCTTTGACCTTGTCCGGATCGATCATTTTCGCGGCTTTGCGAGTTACTGGGCAACGCCTGCCGGTTCGGCCAACGCGATAGGAGGAAAATGGCTACCGGGGCCAGGAG
>JANXXX010000002.1 GCA_025350405.1 Gallionella sp. | reverse complement strand
GCCGATGTGTATGACTCGCTAGCCAGCTTGGCAGCCTCATCCAGCATACCTCCCTGAAACTTGATAAATTCCTTGACCCTCCCCTTGTATGCCGCCAGGAGGGGGCGCATTCCATTTATCAAATGGGTATTTGCTTCACTGACATTGCCGTCATCAGTCAGCCTGATGAATTTTTCCTGCGACTCTACATATTTGGCGCGCGGCTCCAGGATGCTGCTCAGCATTTCCATCCCCTTGGGCAGGAGGACAATTTTTTTCAGCTTCTCGAGGCCCTCGCCTATCACGCGCTGGCTCTCCAGAATCCGCTCTTTCTGCTTGGCAATATCATCCTTGTTGCTGAACAGCGCCACATTGCGCACACTGATGGCAATAATATTCAGGTTTTCCAAGATGTCGTTAGACAAGGCCACCTTTACCCAGCGGTCATTGACCACCACGTTCATTGCGTCATTCAGCATGGCCATGCGGCTTATGCCGATAACCAGAACGATGACCAGAAATACCACGGTAATACCAAACCCCAGCGTAAGCTTACTGGCAACTTTCATATTTGCGAATGACATTTTTAACTCCCTTCAATTCAGGATGGCTGAATATCAGTCATCCGCAGCCCATTCCCCAAAAAGCCACTGACAGCGAGCCATTGTCAGTCTCAAGCGATTTACTCCATCAAGATTTCATGCTGCCGCAATGCAGCTTGCCTAGTGCGCCTGATGGTGTGCGCCCAGTGCCGTCACATCCAGTATCAGCGCCACTTTGCCATCCCCCATGATGGTGGCGCCGGACATGCCCGGCACCTTGCGGAAATTCGACTCCAGGCTCTTGATCACCACCTGGTGCTGGCCCAGCAGCTCGTCCACCAGCAGCGCGGTCTTCCTGCCCTCCGCTTCGATGATGACCACGATGCCGCGACTCAGGTCCGTCACGCCCGGCTTGATGTTAAAGACATCATGCAAGGCCACCAGCGGCAGGTACTCTCCACGCACGCGCAGCAAGCGGCCTTCGCCGCTGACTGACTTCAAATCGCTTTCGGTGATCTGTAGCGATTCAACAATTGACCCCAGCGGCACGATGAAGGTTTGCCCGGCCACCGCCACCGATAGCCCGTCCAGAATCGCCAGCGTCAGCGGCAAGCGGATGGTGGTGCGCGTACCCATACCTTCAGCCGAATCCAGCTCCACGCGCCCGCCCATGTCGGCTATGTTGCGCTTGACCACATCCATGCCGACGCCGCGCCCGGAAACATCGGTCACAACATCGGCGGTTGAAAATCCGGCTTCGAAAATCAGCATCCACACCTGCTGATTGCTCATTTCGTCTGTAACCGGCAAGCCGCGCTCGCGTGCCTTGCTCAGTATCTTGGCTCGATTGAGGCCGCCGCCGTCATCAGATACCTCGATCACGATATTGCCGCCCTGATGGAAGGCATTGAGGATAATCGTGCCATGTTCCGGCTTGCCGGCCGCAAGGCGTTTCTCCGGAGTTTCGATGCCGTGATCCAGGCTGTTGCGGATGAGGTGGGTGAGCGGGTCGGCTATTCTTTCGATCAGGCTTTTGTCAAGCTCGGTGTTTTCGCCCAAGGTCTTGAGTTCGACTTTCTTGTTGAGCTTGTTCGCCACATCGCGCACCACGCGCGGGAAACGGCTGAACACAAAGGATATGGGCAGCATGCGCACCGACATCACCGCTTCCTGTATGTCGCGGGTATTGCGGTCCAGCTGGTTCAGCCCATTCTGCAGATGCTCCAGCACGGACTCGTCCAGCTTGGATGCGGACTGCGCCAGCATGGCCTGTGTAATGACCAGCTCCCCCACCAGGTTAATCATCTGGTCGACTTTTTCCACGCTGACGCGAATGGATGTTTCCGCACTTGGCGGCGCTGCTCTATCTGTTGCCCGACGGTTAGGGTGCGCTTCGCTTGCAAGCAAAGATGCGGGTGCCGCATTCTCCGCAGCTGGTGCGGCAACAGGCGGCTTTACTTCGGTAAAGAAGCCGTAGCCCTCTTGCCCCTGCTGCTCACTTGCTTGCGGAGCTGTGTCTGCAAAAAATCCATAGCCCGCATCATCGCTTGCGGATGCTGGCGCTGCAGCATCAAAAAATCCATAGCCCTCGTCTGCAACGAATGCAGATGGCAAGGGGTCAAAAAAGCCGTAATCTTCCTGAGCCGGCGTGTCGGTTTTTTCGACGGTTTTTTTGGACTTTTTGGTGCTTGCTGTCTTGCTCTCCTTGACAGTATTGGCTGCCGATGCGTTGGTCAGGCGTTCCAGTTTTTCGCATATTTCGCGGATTTGCTGCTGGTCTACTTCGCCTTCGCCACGGTGTGCGGCAAGCTGCATGGAGATGGCGTCGCCCGCCTGCAAAAAGGCATCCACCATTTCGGTGGTCAGCATCATTTCCTGCTTGCGCAGTTTGTCCAGCAGGGTTTCCAGCACATGGGTAACCTCGGTCATGTCGGTAAAGCCGAAAGTGCCCGCACCGCCCTTGATGGAATGGGCCGCGCGGAAGATGGCATTCAGTTCGTCCATGTCCGGATTGTCCACATCCAAAGCCAGCAGCAGGCTTTCCATGGAGGCCAAATGCTCTCCGGCCTATTCAAAAAAAACTTGATAAAATTGACTCAGATCAAAGCTCATGGCGCAAAGTTACCTGATAATTAATATCGCAGCGGTTCTATCCTTATTCGTAGCTCGGGTTTCAACCCTTATCCGTAGGTCGGGTTTCAACCCGACATTGCGCATTGTCGGGTTAAAACCCGACCTACGGATAGTTCAACGAC
>JANXXX010000157.1 GCA_025350405.1 Gallionella sp. | reverse complement strand
CACAAGAAGTGGTACAGGCCGCCCTCGACAAGCAGACTCAGGCCAAGGATCAAAAAAGCAAAGAAAGCCGATTCATCCGTGTGCAAGCTGGCAAGCTCGACGAATTGATCAACTTGGTCGGCGAACTGGTGATTGCCGGTGCGGGTACCAACATGCTTGCTCACCTTTCAAAAAATATCCCGCTACAAGAATCAACCTCAGTGATGTCCCGATTGGTCGAGGAGATCCGCGATAGCGCACTCAAGTTGCGCATGGTACAGATTGGTGAAACTTTCAACCGTTTTCATCGCGTCGTCCGCGATGTAGGCCGTGAACTGGGCAAAGACATCGATCTGGTCATAACGGGGGGCGAAAGCGAATTGGACAAAACCCTGGTAGAAAAAATCGGCGACCCATTGATGCATTTGGTGCGTAACGCCATAGACCACGGCATCGAGTCGGCGGATAAGCGCATCGCCGCCGGCAAACCCGAAAAAGGCACGTTACGCCTCAATGCGTATCATGATTCCGGCAGCATCGCGATCGAAATCTCCGACGACGGCAACGGCCTGAACCGCGACAAGATTCTGAAAAAAGCACGAGAGCATGGCTTGATCGCCCAGGACGCCACCCCCACCGACCAGGAAATTTACAACTTCATCTTCGCGGCCGGCTTCTCCACTGCCGAAACGGTGACCAATATCTCGGGACGCGGGGTAGGCATGGATGTGGTCAGGCGCAACATTACTTCCCTGCGCGGCTCGATTCATCTGGACAGTGAACCCGGACTCGGCACCATGGTGCGCATCCGCCTGCCGCTGACGCTGGCCATCATCGACGGCTTCCGGGTCGGCGTCGGCAAATCCAGCTACGTCGTACCACTCGACATGGTGATCGAATGCATCGAGCTCTCCGAAGCCGAGCGCCAGGCAGCAAACGAGCGCAGCTACCTCAACCTGCGTGGCGAAGTGCTGCCATACGTGTTGCTGCGCGAGCACTTCGAAGTCCAGGGCGCCAGCGCGCGGCGCGAAAACGTGGTGGTGGTGCAATACGCCGGGCAAAAAGCCGGACTGGTGGTGGACGAACTCATGGGCGAGTTCCAGACCGTGATCAAGCCGCTCGGCAAGATCTTCAGCAACCTGCGCGGCATCAGCGGCTCCACGATTTTGGGCAGCGGCGAAGTGGCATTGATCCTGGATGTGCCCTCGCTGGTGCAACAGGCGATCACCCGCGAGACACAGCTTGTTTCCCGCAAGCTGACTAACCATACCACAACGGCTCAATAATTTTATTACAAGCTTTCAAGGAGGAGTGAGCCATGTTCAAGAACATGAAAATAGGTGTGCGCTTGGGATTGGGGTTCGCCCTGGTGGTGGTGGTGGTGGTCACCGTTGCTACCATCGGCATCACGCGGATGAATGGCATGAATACTGTCACCGTTAAAATCATTAACAAGGATTGGGTCCAGGCTCAGTTGGCCAACGAGATTGTGGACACCGCCAATGACAACGCCAAGGCGAACCTGGAGCTTTTCCTGGTCACGGATAAAGCGGCGATTGCCAAGCTGCTGGAGCGCATCGATGGCAACAAGAAGAAAGTCACTGACGATATCGCGCAGCTCGAAGACTTGATATACCTGGCCGAAGGTAAGGCAAAACTTGCCGCCATTAAAGATGCACGCAAAGCTAATGCGGCCTCTTTTGCCCGGGTCTCAAAACTTCTGCTCGACGATGGTAACCGTGAGGCGGCTACCGCAATCATGGTGAATGAGTCGATTCCTGCGCTGGCTGTTTATTCTGCAGCCGTCAACGATCTGGCGAAATTTCAAAAAACTATCGTGGATAACTCCGGCAAGGACGCCGAGCAAACATACGAAGCCGCGCGAGATATGATGATAACGCTATCCATCGCCGCAGCACTGTTAAGTTTGGGCGTTGCCTTCTGGATCACCATCAGCATCACCAGGCCGCTGAACATTGCAGTAGGCGTGGCCAACCAGTTGGCCGAAGGCGACCTGACCGTGAAGATCGACGCCACTTCCAGGGATGAAACCGGCATGCTGCTCTTCGCCATGAAGAACATGGTAGAAAAACTCTCCGCCATCATCACCGAAGTGCGCGGCGCAGCCGACAACCTCTCCAGCGCCTCCGAAGAAGTCAGCGCCACCGCACAAAGCATGAGCCAGGCTTCCAGCGAACAAGCCGCCAGCGTGGAAGAGACCAGCGCCTCGATAGAACAGATGTCCGCCTCGATCAACCAGAACACCGAGAACGCCAAGATCACCGACGGCATGGCCGCCAAGGCATCCAAGGAAGCCACCGAAGGCGGCGCTGCGGTGAAACAGACCGTCGCCGCGATGCAGCAGATCGCCAAAAAGATCGGCATCATCG
>JANXXX010000117.1 GCA_025350405.1 Gallionella sp. | reverse complement strand
GCCGGTGTTGCTGGCAGATGCGGAATCGGTGCCGATCGCGCTGATCGTCAACGAGCTGCTGTTCAACGCGGTCAAGCATGGAGCTACAGCGCAAGCCGATCAGGTTATCCATATCATGCTTCAAGGCAGCGAAAACGAAATGAGTTTCATCGTGCATGACCTGCACGGACGGCTGCCGCAGGGTTTCGATTTCGCTGCGGGGCGCGGACTCGGCACTGGTTTGACCCTGGTCAAATCACTGCTGCCGCCCGCAGGAGCCAGCCTCAGCATCGCCAATGCCGAACGCGGCGTGCGGGCCGAATTGAGGCTGACCCCGCCGGTACTGATCCATGCCGACACAGTGCAGGGCGACGCGTCATGACGAAGAGACACGGCGGCTCCAATATTCTGGTGGTGGACGATGACCGCCTGATTCTTTCCACGCTGACGATGGGGCTGGAGAAGGCGGGCTTTGTCACGCTGCGTGCTGCTTCGGGAGAGGAGGCGGTGCAGATCTGCCAGCAACAGCGACCCGATTTGATCCTGATGGATATACGCATGCCCGGCATTTCCGGCATTGAGGCGGCCCTACGTATCCATGCTACGGTCGAGGTGCCGGTCATTTTCGTGAGCGCCTATGACGATGCCGACATCGTGGAGCAGGCGATCGGGCAAGGCGGCATGGGCTATCTGGTCAAGCCGGTGGAAGTCCATCAACTGGTTTTGGCAATTTGGGCGGCACTGGCGCGCGCCGCCGACTTGAGCCAACTCAAAACTACCGAAGCGCAACTGAGCCGGGCGCTGGCCGCTGAACGCGATACCAGCATCGCGATTGGGATCATGATGGAGCGGCGCAAATTGAACGCCGTCGAGGCCTACGAATTACTGCGGGTCCAGGCGCGCCCTAGCCGCAAAAAGTTGGCCGAAGTCGCCAGGGAAATCGTAGCCTCGATCGAGGCGCTCAATACTCCCGATTGAATATTTTAATCGTGACTGGTTATTGCAATTTACTTCAAGCCCTTAGTATACTGTTGGCAGGAAAAATCGTGGTGCCTTAGTCTTACCCACGCAGTACACGTAAAATATTTAAGAAGTTTTCGAGACTACCGCCAACAACAATAGCTGATCGTTGCAACGGCCGCGACCCCGCCGTAATTGGAGAGCAAATCTGCTCGGGGGTTTTGCATGAACAGACCGATCGACTCTGTATCCACCCTAATCGGCGTCGACGCTGCCAAAATGGTAGCGCGCAAAGCATTCCTTGAATTTACCGAAGCTGATGCCGCGCTGTGGATTATCGCATCCGGCTACAGGCAGATGCTCGCTGCGCAGGATCGACCCTCCCGCAACAACAGATCAAGCTGGCCATGAAAGCCCCACTTCCGCCCAACGAAGCCCGGCGCCTCGAGACCCTGCGCGGCTATGAAGTGCTGGACACGCCGCCGGAGCCGGCCTTCGACGATTTGACGCTGCTCGCCGCGCAGATTTGCCGGGTACCCATCGCAGTGGTTTCGCTGGTAGACGAAAACCGGCAGTGGTTCAAATCGATAATCGGTCTGAGTGTGACTGAAACTTCGCGCGACGTAGCCTTTTGTGCGCACACTATTTTGAATCCTGACGAACTGCTTGAAGTGTGCGACGCGCAGATCGACCCGCGCTTCGCCGACAATCCCCTGGTCACCGCAGACCCGCATATTCGCTTTTACGCCGGCGCACCGCTGGTCGCGCTTGACGGTCTTGTGCTAGGGACGTTGTGTGTGATCGACCGCGTACCGCGCGAATTGAACGCCGAGCAAAAAACTGCGCTGCACGCCCTGAGCCGTACCGTCATCGCGCAACTCGAATTGCGCCGTACTCTCGCTGCGTGTCGCCAGGTGAAGGAGCAGTTGCAGTCGCTCAATGTTTTGCTCGAGCAGAAGGTTGAGGAGCGCACTGGCGAGCTGCGGCGGGAAATGGAAGTGCAGCGTGAAAGCGAGCATCAATACCGGACTTTGGCTGACTCCGGCCAGGTATTAATCTGGGCATCGGGAACGGGCAAACTGTGCAACTACTTTAACAAATCCTGGCTGGAATTTACCGGGCGCGCCCTTGAACAGGAGCTGGGCAACGGCTGGACCGACGGCATCCACCCGGACGATTTTCAGCGTTGTCTGGATGTGTATATGTCGTCCTTCGGTCGACGTGAAAAATTCAGCATTGATTACCGGTTGCTTCACTATGATGGCGAATACCGCTGGATACAGGACGACGGCTGCCCGCGCTATAACAGCAAGGGTGAATTCATCGGCTATATTGGCTACTGCCTCGACATCACCACGCGCAAGAAAGCAGAACAAGCAACCCTGGAAGCCAAAGAGCGTATTGAGACCATCTTCAATACCAGTCCGGATACTGTTTTTATCAGTCGTTTGTCCGATGGCTATATTACCGACGTCAATAATGCATTTATCAATCTCAGCGGGCATACAAAAGCAGAGTCGATCGGGAATACAACTCTCGGTCTCAATCTCTGGGTGAATCAGGATGACCGCAAAAAATTTATCCATGAACTTCAAACCAAAGGATTCTGCGAAAATCTCGAGGCGCAATTCCGGAAAAAAGATGGCAGCCAACATACCGGTATTTTGTCTGCTGGAATCACCACGATTCAGGGTGTCCCCCACATTATCAGCACTACACGCGACATCACCGAGCTCAAACGTGCCAATGAAGTGCTGCGGGAAAACGAGGCGCGCACACAGCTGATTCTTGATACGGCAATGGATGCGGTGATCAGCATCAATCAGGAGGGTATGGTAACCGGTTGGAACCAAGAGGCGGAGCGCATGTTTGGTTATGCGGCTGATCATGCTCTGGGCAAGGAGCTTGCCGAACTCATCGTGCCGCCGGCTTACCGTCAAGCGCACAAGCAGGGCATGCAGCACTTTGTGAAAACGGGAGGCAGCACAATCATCGGCAAGCGCATTGAAATAACCGGAATACGCTCTGACGGATCGGAAATTCCCGTTGAGCTTGCCGTTATCGCCGTGCTGCGGCAAGGGAGTTACTTTTTCAATGCCTTTGTGCGCGATATCGCCGAACGTAAGCTGGCCGAGGCCAACCTTCGCATTGCTGCCACAGCCTTCGAGTCGCACGAAAGCTTGATGATCACCGATGCTAACAGGGTGATCCTGCGGGTCAACAAGGCTTTTACCGAAGACACCGGCTATACGGCCGAGGAAGTCATTGGCCAAACACCGCGCCTGCTCAAGTCCGGCCGCCACAAAGCAGAGTTCTACCGCACGATGTGGGAGGCTATTCATCGCACTGGAACATGGCAGGGAGAAATCTGGGATCGGCGTAAAAATGGTGAGATCTATCCAAAATGGCTCACCATCTCATCCGTCAAAGGGGACGACGGGACCGTCACCCATTATGTCGGATCACATATCGATATTACGGAACGGAAGGCAGCAGAGGAAAAAATCCAGTATCTGGGGTTCTATGACTCACTCACCCGCCTGCCCAACCGGCGGCTGCTCATGGATCGGCTCCAGCAGGCATTGGCTTCCAGTGCACGTATGGGCAGAGAAGGGGCGCTGCTGTTTATTGACCTGGACAATTTCAAGACCCTCAACGACACGCTCGGCCATGAAATCGGTGATCTGCTCTTGCAGCAGGTCGCGCAACGAATTGAGTCCTGCGTGCGCGACGGCGACACCGTAGCCCGTCTGGGGGGTGACGAGTTCGTAGTGATGCTGGAAAACCTGAGCGAGCAACCCATTGAAGCGGCGGCACAGACGGAAGCCATCGGTGAGAAGATTCTCTCTTCCCTCTGCCAATCTTACCTGCTTGACAAGTACGAGCACCACTGCACCGCCAGCATCGGTGCCACCCTGTTTAACGGCAACCAACAGGCGACAGATGAACTGATGAAGCAAGCTGACATCGCCATGTATCAGGCCAAGGAAGCCGGCCGCAACACCCTGTGCTTCTTTGACCTGAAGATGCAGACGAGCATTACCGCTCGCGCCTCGCTGGAAAATGAATTGCGCAAAGCACTTGAGAGCCAGCAATTCCATTTGCATTACCAGATCCAGGTGGACAATTCGCACCGTCCATTGGGGGCGGAGGCATTGATCCGCTGGCTGCACCCTGAACGCGGTTTGGTGCCTCCCATGGCATTCATTCAGCTGGCGGAAGAAACCGGGCTGATCCTGCCGATCGGGCAATGGGTACTGGAGACGGCCTGCGCCCAGATCAAGGCGTGGCAACAAGATGCGCTCACCCGTAATCTTATTCTGGCAGTGAATGTGAGTGCCAAGCAATTCCACCAGGCTGAATTCGTGGCTCAAGTTCAGGCTGTCGTGCAACGTCATGCCATCAACCCGGGGCTGCTCAAGCTGGAGCTGACTGAAGGTATGTTGCTCGAAAACATCGAAAACGTCATTGCTACCATGACCGCATTAAATGAAATCGGTGTTCAGTTCTCACTGGACGACTTCGGCACCGGCTACTCATCGCTGCAATACCTCAAACGGCTGCCGCTCGCCCAGCTCAAGATCGACCAGTCGTTCGTAAGTGATATTGCCACCGATAGCAGTGATAAAGCGATTGTGAGCACCATCATTGTCATGGCACAAATCCTGAACATGGACGTCATTGCCGAAGGGGTGGAGACGGAAGAGCAACGACAATTCCTCATAAACAGTGGCTGCACTCACTTCCAGGGTTATCTGTTCGGCAGGCCGGTACCCGTTGAGCAGTTTGAGGCGTTAGTGAAGAAGGGTTGATCGCTGTTGAGGATGTGGCGAATACTGAACGGCTGATTTTGAGGCGAAGTTACGTGAAAACTCCGGGAGCAAAAACCCAGTGCGCTTGGGCAACTTTTGGCGTTCACAGGCAGAGCTTACGCTATGCTTGCTAAAATACCACCCAGATTAATGAGCGGGCTTCGTTCAGTTAATTGTGGCAGATGGCATGTGTAATTAGATTGCGAGAGGCGACATGATGGGACGCACGCTTTTGCTGGTCGATGACGAAGAAGATATCGGTAATGCACTGACAAGATTATTAAGGCGGGATGGATACAAGATTCTGCGCGCGAAAAGTGGAAAAGATGGATTGGCGATAATGGCCAATAATGAAGTTGGCGTGATTGTCTCTGATCAACGCATGCCCGAGATGACCGGGGTGGAATTTCTGACACAGGTCAAGGGGCTCTACCCTCACACAATACGCATCGTGCTGAGCGGGTATGCCGATCTTGAGGCCGTGATGGACGCCACCAATCGCGGCGCCGTCTACAAGTTTTTCACCAAGCCGTGGAACAACGAAGTGCTGTGCGCCGAAGTGCTGGAGGCATTCCGGCATCACGAGTTGATCCTGGAAAAAGAACGGTTGATGGGAGAGATCCAGACTGCGAACGAGATGCTGGCGCAGGCCAATCAGGAATGGGTTGCAGCTATGGTGCAGCGGGACATCCAGATCGAACGCATCACCCATTACAGCCCCCTGACCGACTTGCCAAACCGTCCATTTCTTCTTGAGAAACTGGAACAGGATATAGCGCGTGCGCAACGTGACGATAGTTCGGTGGCGGTTTTGTCCATCAACCTTGACCAGTTCAAGCAGATCAACGATTCATTCGGCCATTCCATGGGAGATGTGCTGCTCAAAATCGTTGCAGAACGATTGAAGGAGCAAGCCAGGGCAGGCGACACTCTGGCGCATATGGCAGCAGACGAATTCTGTCTCGTGCTGCCCGGCATCGGGAATGCCCAAGCAGCAGCCGATGCCGCACAGCGGCTGATCGATTTGTTCGCACGCGAACCGCTGTTGCTCCACGACAACGAGGTGTTTGTCACCACCTGTGTTGGAATCGCCGTCTATCCTATGGATGGTGTGGATGCGAATACCCTGCTGAAGAATGCGGAAGCGGCGCTGCATCATGCCAAGAATGAAGGCCGTGGCGGTTTCCAGTATTATGCGAAGCAGATGAACGCCACCGCGTGGCAGCGATTGACGCTGGAAATGGAGTTGCGCCGCGCCCTGGAACGCAACGAGTTCGTGTTGCATTACCAACCCAAGATCGAACTGGCCGGCGGGGAGATGATAGGCATGGAGGCTCTGCTGCGCTGGCAGAGCCCTGAACGCGGGCTTGTAGCGCCAGGTGAATTTATTCCGCTGCTCGAAGAAACGGGTTTGATCCTGCCAGTGGGTGAATGGGTGATGCGTGCAGCGTGCAAACAGGCAAGTACATGGCAAAAACTTTGTTTTCCGGCGATTCGGATCGCAGTCAATATATCGGCATTGCAGTTCAAGCAGATCGACCTCGCCGGGATCATCCTGGATATTTTCAAAGAGAGCGACCTGGATCCAAACTTGGGAATGCTGGAGTTTGAGCTGACTGAAAGTTTGTTGATGAAAAGCGTTGATCGGACGATCGACACGTTGAACAAGTTGCATGCATTGGGCATCCGGTTTTCTATCGATGATTTCGGTACCGGTTATTCGAGCTTGAGTTATTTGAAACGGTTCCCGATCAGCACGCTCAAGATCGACCGGTCTTTTGTGTGTGATATTTCGGATAATAGTGACAATGCGGCGATCGTGAACGCCATCATCGCCTTGGGACACAGCCTGGGAATGAAAGTGATCGCGGAGGGTGTGGAAACTGTCGAGCAGCTGGACTATCTGCGAAAAATGGAATGCAATGAAATGCAGGGCTATCTGTTCAGTCGCCCGGTTCCGGCGGATGAAATGACGCGTCTGCTACAAAGCGGGGTAGGCTTGGATATGATCGGGAGGGGTGATGGAAAGAACGTTATTGCTTGTTGGCGACGAAGAGAACATCACTTCCGCACTGACCAGGTTGTTGCGGCGGGATGGTTACAACATCCTGCGCGCGAACAGCGGACCAGAAGGTTTGGCGTTGCTGGCGCAACACCGGGTCGGTGTAATCATATCTGACCAGCGCATGCCGGGGATGACCGGGACAGAGTTCCTGAGCAAAGTGAAAGAGCTTTATCCGGATACCGTGCGTATCGTGTTAAGCGGTTATACCGAACTCAATTCGGTGACCGATGCCATTAATCGCGGCGCGGTCTATAAATTTCTCACCAAACCATGGGAGGATGACCTGTTGCGCGCCAATGTGGAAGAGGCTTTCCAACGGCACGAGATGAAGGTCGAAAATACACGGTTGACCCTGGAGCTTCAACAAGCTAACAATGACTTGAAGCGCATTAACATGGACCTTGAACAACGCGTGGAACGGAAGGCGCGTGAGGTCGTGCATAATCTGGAAGTACTCAGGGCGTCGCAAGAGATGCTTGAGGTCATGCCAGTGGCAGCCTTTGGCATCGACAAAGATGGCTTGATCGTCATCGCAAATCAGATGGCTCACCAGCTATTCTCAATGGGCGGAACCAGTCCATCGTTGCTGGGTGAAACGGCAGACACGATGCTGCCGGCTGATCTCTCGGCTTGGGTGTCGTCTGGATTGCATCCGCGGCATGAAGACGCGAAACCGTTCTCCGTCGCTGGACATGATGTCCTCTGCTGGTGCCGTTCGATGGGTGAATTCTCACGTTCGAAGGGTGTGCTGCTGATCATCGCTGTGGGTTCGACAATCAAACATTTGAGCAACGATTGACCGGCTCTTGAGGGGGAAATGATGTCCACGACGATCAGTAAAAAAGAAATTATTACCAAGCTGCGTCAACTTCCCTCCTTGCCCTCGATCGTGCAGGAAGTGATCGCCAGTTTCAATGATGCCGATCTGGATAGCGTATCGTTGGCCGACAAGATCGCGCAAGACCAGGGGCTGAGCGCGAAGATACTGCGGGTGGCAAATTCCTCATTTTACGGACTGCCACGCAAGGTCGGTTCTATACATGACGCTGTCGTTGTGCTGGGCTTCGACACCGTTCGCTCCCTGGTATTGTCGGCAGGAATGGCTCAGGCCTTTCCGTCTACCCCTGGAAGCTCGTTTGATCGGCAAGCTTATTGGCAGCGCAGTTTCCGCGTGGCCGCCATATCCATGGCGCTGGGAAAAAACTTCCGGCAAGACCAGCAACTGGCATTCATCGCAGGCATGTTCTACGACATCGGGCAGCTGGTGCTGGACCTTTGCATTACGGAACGCTACTCAGCAATGCTGGGGCGCCATCCGGCCTCCGATTTGCTGTTGCTCGAGATCGAACAATCCGATCTCGGCTTCGACCACGCCGAGATCGGTGCGGAGGTGATCCGGTTGTGGAACTTCCCTCAGGAGATCGAGCAGGTCGTTCGCTATTGGCACAGGCCTGAACAACAGAAAGCTTTCAACCCGTTGGTATGTCTGGTGCAGATAGCGGCATCACTGGAAAGCGGTGCCAGCGGGGAAGACTTGATAGCCGGATTGTCGAAGACATGCTGTAGCCGTATGCAAATGACTTGGGAGCGCATCGAAGTGTGCCTGCCGCACCCTGATCAACTGGAGGCCGTTGCCAACTTGGCCCAAATCAGCTAACTCAGGCCAACTAGCGCAGGAGAAATATATGTCCCTGGATCGACTGAAACAACTGTCCTGGATCTATGACTTGAATCGCATGGGTCAGGAATCCGCCGCAGCTGATGACACCTCATCCGTTTATCAGCGTATCTTGCAGCACATCGTTGATGGCTTTGAGGCCAACAGTGGTTCACTCGCACTGCTGGACCATGCCGAGAACTGCCTGACCATCGTCGCCGGCATCGACCTGCCGGCAGGTGTCATCGGCAAGCGCGTGAACATGGGTGAAGGCGTATTGGGCTGGGTGGCGCAGCAGGGACAGGCCCTGTTGCTGAACGGCGATGTCTCCAGCGATCCGCGTTTCCAACTGCGCCGCAGGGAAGGACGCGAAAATTCGGCGACCACATCGGCGATCTGCTGGCCGCTGAAGATCGATGAACGCACAGTCGGTTGCATCGCAGTGAACCGTTTGATCGATAGCAACAATTCAGGCGGACGCTTGCCATTTCTGAAAGAGGATATAGAACTGGGTTCGGCGCTGCTGAGCATGGTTAGTCTGGCTTTGAGCAACATCCAATTGCATATCGAACAAAAGCGGCGGCTGGTTGAGATGCAGCAACTGAATCTGAAACTCCAGGAATCGCAGCACCAGCTGATGCAATCGGAGAAGATGGCCTCGGTTGGCCAGCTGGCGGCGGGGGTGGCGCACGAGATCAACAACCCGATCGGCTACGTCTATTCCAATCTGGGCACACTGGAAAAATATGTGCAGGACACCTTTGGCATGCTGAACCAGTACGAGCAG
>JANXXX010000032.1 GCA_025350405.1 Gallionella sp. | reverse complement strand
GAGTAAGATGAAGAAGAAAACCCCGGCGAGAAGTCTGCTGGGGGTGAAAAAAAGTGAAAACAGATCAGTTTTTTAACAATTCGGGCGCGCCTGAATAGTTTCCGCTTCATGCGGATACTTGTTCGGCGCTTCCCTATTATTTTGTTGGCTGAAGTTCATACGCTTAACAGGGTAAGGCTTCATGGCAACAATCTGGAAATGCTGCTTTCACTCCACCCGACCGATAGAAGGAATAATCGTCGCTAACCCGGGGCTGGTCTACTGAATATCTTTCTCGGCGACACCCGCAGGAAGCGCGCCCGGCAGATACGCACGACCGGCGAAGCTGCGCGGGTGACCGCCCGATTCAATCACCAGGTCCGCTTCGTGTTGGCTGACGGAGCGATGACCAGCGTGTTCCTGCCTGGCCTGGCGGGCAACCATGGTGTCGAAATGCGGCCCCAACAGTTGCCTAAGATTGGGCATGAAGGATCCTGACCAGGTAACGGCGAACACCACACCCGCCCTGGATACATACTGCCGAACGAGCGTGCCGGTGGGCAAGGTTGTCTCATGCACGGTGTAGCTGCCGGTCGATGACGGTGTTTGCCGAGCTGCATGCTTTACCTTCATGTGCAGCCGGTCCGCCTCGACGCTGGCGCTATCGCCACCAAGCGATGCGTGGGCCGAGGTGACATGGCTTAATGCCGCCAGCATGATGAAGAATCGACATGCGGCGTACGCAGTTATCTTTAGCGGCTTATTCATCGTTGAAATGTGCATGTGGAAGTGCATATAATCCTCTTAGCTTCATCATATCAGTATGCCCAGAACGGTCCAGCAGGGACCCCTGTTGGCGGGGGCACACCCTGGATGGCCGTGAATACCGGTCGGCCAAAAAAGAACGGTAGACCCCACCCAAACCTGCCGGTTGGGCCATATGAGCCACCGATACTCGCCGCAACGACGTTTGTACCAAGGTTATCGGCATTGACCAAACTGAAGTTCACGGTGCCGGTGTTGCCTCCGCTTGCCGCGGTATTGATCGCGCTCAGGTTCATCGTTGCAGACGGACAGTAAGCCCATGTCGTAACAGTGCACTTGGCAATGCTGTCATTAAAAAACAAAGCATTCGAGCCACTGTCAATATAACTGGTCATGCTCGTCCTATTGTATGTGGTACTGAAGTTGCCGGATGCATCGGTTGGATACACGGTTGCGCTGCCAAGCGCGTTGTTCGGCTGTGTGCCGATGCCAAAAATCAGGGAGCCGTCGGCCTGGGGATTAATCGCCCCACCGGGCGGAACTGCTGGCAGATTAACCAGAACACCGTTGTTGTCCTGCGCAAGGAAGGCCACAGGATTTTTGACGACCTGCGCGGTACTCACGGTAGAACCTGTACACCCGGTTGCGGTGCACATGTAATACATGGTTGGCACAACCGGTAATAATGAGCAGATATCACAATCATTCACAAAAAGTCCGACACCGAGTATTCCATTGGCGCCCAGCAACGCCTGGGTGTTTTGAATAGCGCCAGTGGCGGAGCAATCGCCGGGAATTGCAGTAGCTCCCCCAGGCTGGTCCCCTATGATCTGGATGGGAACGGATTTAGCAACCTCGCCTCCGAGGTAGATGTCTGCAGTAAGCACTGAACCCCAGGTTGTGCCTATTGCAAACGCCATGCATTCGCCGATCGCACCACTCGAGCTTGTCACCGGCGGCAAGATCAAGTTGGAATAAAGTGCGGAATTCAGCAGCCGCAGCCCGGATGAACCCGTATCCAGCATCACGTGGTCTATCGTTTGGCAGGCGGCCATACTTCCAGACGTCCCCGGCGTACAGACCGTGACCGAAACGTAGGCAATATTGATTTCACTGATCCCCGCTACCGGTCCAGCATCAATCACGATGGGCATGACATTAGCGGGCAACGCTGCGGGAGGTATCTGTATCAGCGTACCGGGGCCTTTCCGGCTCGTGCTCTGGTTTGGAGTACCAACGCCACCACCTCCACCGCTTCCCCCATTGCACGCTGCCATCAACACGGCTGCCATAATCATCGCGGTCAGTGCATGGTAAGCAACGGAAAATTCATGTTTTAAATTCATGCTGTCGCTTCTTCTTCGATATTGCGTTTGGATAATGAATATGACCACGTTATCAAAATATAGCATTCCCGAACAATATTATATAAACAATATGAATGCGGCCAATTGCATGCAGCGCGTCTAACAATGGTATGTAGCTCCTTTCATACCTCCCTGTCAGGGCGTACAATTCACGCCTCACCTTTCAAGAAATATCTCCATGAAAAATATTAATATCTCTTCGACGCGGCGGCCGCTGGCTGCAAATAAAGCACGCGGCTTCACCCTGATCGAAATCATGGTCGTCGTCGTCATTATGGGCATTCTGGCCGCATTGATCGTTCCCAAACTGATGGGGCGCACCGACGATGCGCGCATCATCGCAGCCAAGCAGGACATCGCCACGGTGATGCAAGCGCTCAAACTGTACAAGCTCGACAATCAGCGTTACCCAACCACCGAGCAAGGCTTGCAGGCACTGATAGCCAAACCGACCGTAGGCCCCGCCGCCGATGGCTGGAAAGCCGGCGGTTATCTGGACAAGTTGCCTAAAGATCCGTGGGGCAACCCCTATCAATATCTGTCTCCCGGCATCAAGGGTGAACTCGATGTTTTTTCGTTGGGTGCGGATGGCCAGCCGGGAGGCGTCGGCAACGATGCCGATATCAGTTCGTGGGATCTGTAATCAAGTATTCTTTACTCGGGCCGGATCGCGCTTATCGCAGCGCGCAATGTCGGCGACTGGCACGCGGATTCACGCTGCTGGAGTTGCTGGTCGTAATGGTGATCGTAGGTGTAACACTCGGCATGGTGTCATTCAATGCGATGCCGAGCGAGCGCCAGGTATTGCAAAACGATGCGCAACGGATCGCGCTGTTGTTGCAACTGGCGCGCGACGAGGCGATCGTGCGCAACCGCCCGATCGCATTCGAGGCCGAAGCTGATCGTTATCGTTTCCTGTTGCTTGAAGAAAATGCCTGGCAAGTGCTCAAGCAAGATGACCTGCTGCGCGAGCGTGAATTTAAACGCGCGCCGGTCTTGTTCACGGTCAGTCCACCTTCGGCAGAACAAAACGTCCCCTTGCGTATCATCTTCGGCCGCGAACCGGTCGGCATACCTTTTGTACTGACACTTGCCGCCGGAGATGCCCAAGTCGTTATCCGCGCTGATGGTATCGGACACTTCGTGGTGGAATAGCATGCGCCAAAATCATCGCCCATCAAATCATCACAGCGCAGGCTTTACTCTACTGGAAGTGCTGGTGGCGCTAGTCATTGTCGGTACGGCATTGGGTGCCAGTCTGCGCGCGGTCGGCAGCTTGACGCAAAACAGCAGTGACTTGCGCGCTTCGATGATGGCGACCTGGTCGGCCGAAAACCGGCTGGCAGAGATCCGTCTGGCCCATGAGTGGCCGACACTGGGTCAACGCAGATTCGATTGTCCGCAAGGCGAATTGCATCTGGTGTGCGAAGAAAACGTATACACCACACCGAATCCTTTCTTTCGCCGCGTCGAAGTCAATGTTTTTGATTCTCAGAATACCGGGCGGCGCATCATCAAGCTGGCTCAAGCGGTGCCAAATGCGCAATAGCGACCCAAGAAGATCGCATCAAAGCCGACACTGCGGCTTGACTTTGGTCGAATTGCTGGTCGCCATCAGCGTGCTCGGCTTCGTCGCGATACTCGGCTGGCGCGGCCTCGACAGCATCGTGCGGGCGCGCATCGCACTCACTAGCGACCTGGAGCAAACGCGCGGAATGCAACTCGCCTTTGCGCAGTTGCAAAGCGATTGTGCACATCTAGCCAGCACCACCGCGCTGCCGAACAGGAGCCCGCTCGCCATCGAACAAGGGCGTCTCACGCTGGTGCGAACAGTGTTTGCCGACAACCAGCCGTCACGCCTGCAAGTCATTGCCTATCGGCTCAATGATGGCATGCTGACACGCCGCGAATCGGTCGCAACGCGCGATTTAAGGGAACTGGATACCCTGTGGCTAACTGCCGAGAGCGACACCGATACGAGTCAGCCGGTGGTGTTGCAATCAGAAGTGACCGCGCTGACGATGCGGCTTTGGGTCAACAAAGGCTGGCGTACAGATCTCGGCATGCCGTCACCGTCCTCGAATACCGGGACAACTGCAAGCCCTCCGGTACCGACCGGACTGGAAATCACGCTGCAACTACACGGGCGAGATACCGGCCTGCTGAAAATATTCTTGCTGGGTGCGGTGTGAAAGCGCGCCCTGCTCCACCCCAACAGCAACGCGGAGTCGCGGTGATCATGGCGCTGTTGCTGACCACACTGGCGATCACCATCGTCGCCAGTCTTTTCTGGCAGCAGCAAGTGCAAGTTCGCTCGATTGAAAATCAGCGCCTGCAACTGCAAAAACAATGGATCTTGAGAGGAGCCCTCGACTGGGCCGGATTGATCCTGCGCGAGGATGCCAAACATTCGAGCGTCGATTCCCTGGATGAACCGTGGGCAGTGCCACTCGCGGAAACACGACTCGATCAATATGTGGATAATGGCCGCGCCGATGACGATATCGCCGATGCGACCTTGTCGGGCGGCATCAGCGATGCTCAGGCGCGATACAACTTGACCAACTTGTGCCCGGATGGAACCATCAACCCTGCCGAAGTCGCTGCTTTCAGGCAGATGCTCAACAATGCACATCTGGATCCAGCCTTGGCGCAAGCAACTGCAGACCAGATGGCGGCTGCGCAAAAAATTCCGGCCAGCAACGCTGCAAATCGCGACAAACAATCCGGCCCGCTGCCGATGAACCTGACTCAAGTGGATGATTTGCTCGCAGTGCCGGGCTTCTCTCCGGAGACGCTCGCCAAGATAAAAGATTTCGTGATTTTTTTACCGCACGCTACGCCGATCAATGTAAACACCGCAGCAGCCGAGGTATTGGCAGCCAGAGTCGATGGGCTTACCCTGGCCGATGCGACGGCGCTGGTGGCCAGCCGCAGTACCGCCAGTTTTCGCCATATCGCCGACTTTACCGAACGCTTGACGAGTCACTCCTTATCCGTAACGAACCAGGAAGCTGCGGTCACGACCAATTATTTTCTGGTCAATGGTAAAGTACGCATGAACCGGGCCGGATTGGAAGTGCAGGCGTTGCTCGAACGCAACGGCACTAACACCAAGCTGATCTGGATCCGCGAATTTTAAAATAAAAATAAATATTTTGAGCACACTCTATATCCGCCTACCTTGCAAATCTGCCGCCGACATCGCGTCGAACTGGCTAGCCCTGGCCTGCCCGTTCGCTCTGATGTCGGGTAGCACAATCGAACGTCAGGGTATGGCACCGTTGTCGGATTTATCCGACACAGTAGCGAAGTCGCAACGCGTAGTATTGCTGTTGGCCGCCAACGATGTCAGCCTGCTGCGCGTGAAAGTGCCGCCACTATCGTCTGCCCGGCTGAAGGCCGCATTACCCAACCTGGTGGAAGAGCAATTGATCACCGATCCGGCTGACTGCGTAGTCGTTGCGGGTGGCGTTTCCGATGGATTGCGCACCGTCGCAGTGGTACAGCGCGCCTGGCTCGACATCATAACCAAGGCCTTGATCGCGTTCGGCGCACGTCACATCACGGCATTGCCCGCACAAATGTGCCTGTCTTCTCAGCCTCAATCTGGTCAGTCTGGCCAACCGGCCAGCGTGACCGCCGCTATCGATGAACGAGGAACTGATATCGACATGACGCTGCGCCTGTTGGAACAGGATGGCATCGGTTTGGCGATTGCGCCTGAACAGAATGAACCTGCGGCAAGTGTTGCGATCCGGACATTATGCACGCTGATACCTGCAGCACCGATCATGCTTTACGTACCGCAATCATTGGTGCGCGCTTACCAGGAAGTGGTCAACGATACAGTCACACTGAGTAAACGCATCAACGTGTCTGCCGACAACTGGTCGCGCTGGATTGCCGGCGCCAACAGCACGACTCTTGATCTGATGGCGGGGCTGAACTTGGGAAACGGCCCCAAGCTGGACTTGCGTGCATGGCGTTGGCCGCTTGCGCTATCCGCCGCAGTCCTGCTCATCAATATCACCGCCGTGAATATCGACTGGTGGCGCATGAAGAGCGAAGCCTCAGCACTGCGCGCAACGATGATCCAAGTCTACAAATCGGCTTATCCGAAAGAATCCGTGATCATCGATCCGCTCGCACAAATGCAACAGAAGATCGCGTTAGCCAAACACGATGCAGGACTGGCTGCAGCGGATGATTTTACGGCAATCACAGCGGCCTTTGGTGAAGCATGGTCCAGCATCGTCCCGGCAACAGGCAAGGCGGCACCAGTCATCGCCGCGCTCGAATACCGCGAACGCAGCCTGTTGGTGCGCTTGAAACCTGGTGGTGAAGCCCCGGCACAACAAATGAAAGTCGCGCTGGCCAAACGCGACTTGACGCTAGAGCTTGCGCCGGCACAATCAGGCGCAGTCGTCTGGCAGATCAGGAACGCAAAATGAATCTGCCTGTACTGTTGAATCAAGCCAGGCAATCTTTAGCGGCATTCTGGACAGCACGCGATGCGCGCGAGCGCGCGATGCTTGCTGTTGCTGCGCTAGCCGTTACGCTTGGCTTGATCTACGCCTTGCTGATCGATCCGGCACTGAGCGGTCGCGCCCAATTGAACAAAAATCTGCCCGTGCTGCGCCAGCAAGTCGCGCAATTGCAAGCCTTGGCTAAAGAAGCGGCTGTACTTTCCGGAAAATCCGCTGCGCCGTTGATTGCGATGTCCAAAGAAAACATCGAAGCAGCACTGGCACGCAACGGCTTGAAGCCGCAAAGCATGGTGTTAACCAGCGACTTTGCCAAGGTGCAACTCGCCGCAGTCTCTTTTGCAGAGACGCTGAATTGGCTGGACGAGATGCAAAAGACTGCACTGCTTTCTGTGGTCGATGCCAATATCGTTGCGCTGGAAAAGCCCGATATGGTCAATGCGACATTTACGCTGCGACAACCCAAAAATGAATAATCACCACCCGCATAAAGTTTTAAAGGACATCCATTGCGCCGCATTGTGACTTGGATATTGGCGGGGATAGTTAGCATCGCGCTCACCGTGGCTGCATTTTTTCCGGCGAGCTGGGTGGCAGTTATGGCTGAAAAACAGAGCGCCGGCCGCTTGACGCTCGGGGACGCACATGGCACATTGTGGCGCGGCTCGGCCTTTATCGGTGGCGCAGCTAGTGGTAGTGATCCGGTAACTCCGCTGTTGCCAGGACGTTTTTTGTGGCGTATTTCGCCGCTGCTGTTGCTGGGCAATATCGACGCCGAGCTGGAAAACGACGCAGCACTGTCGCAGCCTATCAGCGTGAAGGGTAACTGGCATCAATGGCAAGTGAGTCCGGGCGCGATCTCATTACCGGCGGAACGATTGGCTGCGCTGGGCGCACCGCTAAATACCGTACAGCCATCCGGCAAGATGCGCTTATCATGGGAGCCGCTGCAATTGACGCAGCAAAATGGAAAAATAGAGATGCTCGGCGCGATGAATCTCGGGATCAATGAACTCGCATCGCGAATGTCACCGATCAAACCGTTGGGCAGCTATGATCTGGCATTCGACTGGCGCGGGACTCAGGCATCTGTGACGCTCAAGACAATCAAAGGACCAATGTTGTTAAACGGCTCAGGGATGTTTATCAACGGACGCTTGCAGTTCTCCGGCACAGCGCAAGCCGAGGCAGGACAGGAACAGCAACTGGAAAACTTCCTGAATTTGCTGGGACAACGTCGCAGAGAAGGCGACAAAGACGTGATCACGCTAGAATTCAAATGATAAATAATATATTGCCAATGAAAAATAAAACGCCGGTAACAGAGCAAAACACTACTATGCGGCGTCTCTGGAATGCAATGGCAATGTTGCTGCTCGCAACGTCGACCATACCATTGGCGCAGGCGCAGGATGCGAATACTGGTCCGGGTCTTTCTGGCACCAATGAAGCTGCGGGCGCCAGTAAGAACATCGGTTCGAATCAAAGCACACTCAATTTCGTCGACGCCGATATCGAATCGGTGATCGCGGCAGTCGGCGATTACACCAATACCACGTTCATCATCGATCCCCGTGTAAAAGGCACAGTCACCCTGGTATCCGAGAAGCCCCTCAGCAAGGCTCAGGCGTTTCAATTATTGACCTCGGTGTTGCGCATGCGCGGTTACACGGTGGTGACCGGCAACGGTTACACCAAAGTAGTACCGGAGGCAGATGCCAAATTGCAAGCCAGCCCGATTCAAAGCGGTGCAGTGCGCGGCGACCAGATCGCGACGCAGGTTTTTCATTTGAGTTTTGAATCCGCCAACAATCTGGTGGCGGTGTTGCGCCCGCTGATCTCACCCAACAACACCATCAACGCCAACCCCGGCAACAACACGCTGGTCATCACCGATTACGCCGACAACCTGCTGCGGCTGGGCAAGATTATCGCGGCGCTGGATAGCCCCGCCAGCAGCGATCTGGATATGGTGCCCATCCGTTATGCACTCGCCAGCGACATTGCCGTGATGGTCAACCGGCTGCTGGAGCCGGGCGGCACGGCCGGAGGCGATGCCGGACGCGTCACCCTGCTGGCCTATCCGCGCACCAATACAGTCCTGGTGCGCGCACCATCCGAGGCACGCGCCAATCTGGCCAAAGCCTTGATTGAAAAACTCGATCAGCCGACCGCACAGCCCGGCAATGTACATGTGGTCTATCTGAAGAATGCCGAAGCGACCAAGCTAGCACAAACCTTGCGCGCCGTCGTGTCTTCGGATACTTCCGCAATCACGACATCACCGCCGCCTTCAGCGGCAGGACCGATTCCATCCCAAGCTCAGCCGCTGCCCAGCGGTGGCCAAGCCGGATTCATTCAGGCCGACCCGACCACCAATACATTGATCATCACCGCCAGCGAAGCGGTCTACCGCAATCTGCGGGCGATCATCGACCAGCTTGATGCGCGCCGCGCCCAGGTATATATCGAGTCGCTGATCGTCGAAGTGTCGGCCAGCAAAGCAGCCGAATTGGGCGTGCAATGGGCCGGTTTGGCCGGCAGCGTCGGCAACCGCCAGGTCGGTGGAATAACCGGCTTTAGTACAGGAGGCAACAATCTGATCAGCCAGGCCGCTGCAAAAGCGGCCGGAAACGCACCCTTGCCGCCGGGCAACGGCCTGACCCTGGGCTTGTTAAACCAGTCCGGCCTGGGCGCATTAATCCATGCGCTGGAATCCGACTCCAGCGCAAACATCCTGTCTATGCCCAACCTGATCACGCTGGACAATGAGGAAGCAAAAATCATCGTCGGCAAGAACGTGCCGTTCCTGAGCGGCCAGTACACGACAGCGGCCTCGGCTGGCGGTAGTGCGGGGGTGAATCCGTTCCAGACCTTTGATCGCAAGGACATCGGTTTGACGTTGCGCGTTAAGCCGCAGATCTCACAAGGCGGCACAGTCAAGCTGGCGATTTATCAGGAAACATCAGACATTCAGGAGTCAACCTCATCCGGGCTGATCACCAGCAAGCGCTCGCTCGATACCAACGTACTGGTGGACGATGGACAGATCATCGTGCTGGGCGGCTTGATCGATGACAACATGCAGGACGGCATCGAGAAAGTGCCTCTGCTGGGTGATATTCCGCTCATCGGCGGTTTGTTCCAGTACAAGAAGCGCAGCCATGTCAAAACCAACCTGATGGTGTTCCTGCGGCCGACCATCATCCGCAGCAATGAACAGAGCGTGAATCTGTCTGCCGATCGCTACGACTACATCCGCAACGCGGAAATCAGCGGACAACCGGAGCGGACTATCGTGTTGCCGAACATGGACGCGCCGCAGTTGCCGCCGCTACAGGATGGCCGGATGGTCGGTGGTTCTTTGTCCAACAAGACCGAGCCGAATGCACCCAAAGATTCCCCATTGGAACTTCCACCAAGCGCTGCTCCGCAACCACCGGCAGCGGCACCTCAGCAGTAATTTGCAATAGGTGATTCTGTAATGAACACTCACCTCCTCCCCTACGCATTCGCCCGCGACTTCGCACTGCTGGCGCAGCGCAGCGGCACTGCGGATAGCCCGGTCGAAGTCTGGGTGTCAGATGCGACCGCACCGAAAGCGATCGCGGAAGTAAGCCGCTGTTTCGGGCGCATCAGACTGAAATCCCTGCCGCGCGAGGAGCTCGAAGCGGCGATCGCCAAAGCCTATGCCAGTTCGGGCGGCGACGCGGCACAGGTCATCGACGAATACGAATCCGAGCTGGACTTGAACAAACTGATGCTGGACATGCCCGCAATCGAAGACTTGCTCGAATCCGCCGATGACGCACCGGTGATCCGCATGATCAACGCGCTGCTGACCCAGGCATTGCGCGAAGGCGCATCGGATATCCATATCGAGCCGTTCGAGCAGATTTCGGTGGTGCGCTTTCGCATCGACGGCAGCCTGCGCGATATAGTCAGGCCGAAGAAGGCGATCCATGCCTCGCTGATCTCGCGCGTCAAGATCATGGCACAGCTCGACATCGCCGAAAAACGTTTGCCTCAGGATGGCCGCATCACGCTGCGCGTCGGCGGCAAGGCGGTCGATGTGCGGGTCTCCACGCTGCCTACCGGACACGGCGAACGCGCGGTGTTGCGCCTGCTCGACAAGGAAGCCGGCCAGCTCGACTTGAAGAATCTGGGCATGAGCCCTGAAGTGCTGGCGCAATTCGACAAGCTGATCGCGCAGCCGCATGGCATCGTGCTGGTCACCGGGCCTACAGGATCGGGCAAGACCACCACGCTGTATGCCGCGTTGTCGCGGTTGAATAAGACCGACACCAATATCCTGACGGTAGAAGACCCGGTCGAATACGAACTGAACGGCATCGGCCAGACCCAGGTCAACCCGCGCATCGACATGACGTTCGCCAAGGCGCTGCGCGCGATCCTGCGCCAGGATCCGGACATCATCATGATAGGCGAGATACGCGACCTGGAGACCGCGCAGATCGCGGTGCAGGCCTCGCTGACCGGCCACCTGGTGCTGGCAACTTTGCACACCAACGATTCGGCGGCGGCGGTCACACGCCTGCTCGACATGGGTATCGAACCGTTCCTGTTGTCCTCGTCGCTGCTCGGCGTGGTCGCACAGCGACTGGTGCGCAAACTATGCCCGCATTGCAAACGGCATGATGGTCAATTCTGGCATGAGGTCGGCTGCGACAAATGCGGCCACACCGGCTATCAGGGCCGCGTCGGCGTGTATGAGTTATTGCTGACCACCGAACAGATCCGCGCCCAGATCCATAACCGCGCATCGGAAGCCGACATCCGCGCCACCGCGCAAAAAGACGGCATGCGCACGATGCGCGAGGACGGTGAACGCTGGCTGGCCGATGGCACGACGACGCAGGCGGAATTGCTGCGTGTCACCAAGGATTAACCAACATGCCCGCCTTCAGCTATGAAGCCGTCGATGCCACAGGCGACACCAAAAAAGGTGTGGTCAACGCCGACAGCGCGCGCGCCGCGCGCGGCGACCTGCGCAACCGCGGGCTGACGCCGATCAGCGTCGAATCGATCGCGAACCAGATCGGCGAGACCGGCTTGCAGCGCAATGCATTCGGCAACCGCCTCTCCACGGTGGAGCTGGCATTGTTCACGCGCCAGCTTGCGAGCCTGCTGGAAGCCAGCCTGCCGCTGGAGCAGGCGTTCTCCGCATTGCTGGAACAAGCCGAGCGCACCTACGTGCGCGACCTGATCGCTTCGATCCGTTCGGAAGTGATGGGGGGTGCGTCGTTGTCCGATGCGCTGGCGCGACATCCACGCGACTTTGCCGATATCTACCGCGCGCTGGTTTCATCCGGCGAACAGATCGGCCAACTGTCGCGGGTATTGTCGCGGCTGGCCGACTACATCGAGCGGCGCAACGCGCTGGTGCAAAAGGTCAGGCTGGCATTCACCTATCCGGCCATCGTCACCGTGGTGGCTTTTTTGATCGTGATCTTTTTATTGACCTACGTCGTCCCGCAGATCGTCTCGGTGTT
>JANXXX010000035.1 GCA_025350405.1 Gallionella sp. | reverse complement strand
GCGTTGATCGGCTGCTTCGTGTTTCTCGGCACGCTGGTGGTTGCCAAGAAAGAAAAAACCTACAGCGGATCGCTTCCGCTGGTGGTGTTCGGCGGCGTGACGGCTTGCGTGATCGCGATATTCACGATCGTTTCCGGCGCGTTGATCCTGATCCCGACTTTTATCTGGTCGTTGCATATAATCGATGGCTTCACTATCAACCCGATGATGTACCGGGTCGTCTGGTGGGCGTTCGGCCATTCCTCGCAGCAGATCAACGTCGTTACCCATATCTCCATCTGGTATTTGATCGCATCTTTGGTTTTCGGCGCCAAACCGATGTCCGAGAAAGTGAGCCGTTTTGCGTTCCTGCTGTATATCCTGTTCCTGCAGCTTGGTTCTGTGCACCACCTGTTGTCCGATCCGGGATTGACTTCCGCATGGAAGATATTCAACACCAGCTATATGCTTTATCTCGCGGTGCTGGCCAGCATGATCCACGGTTTGACCGTTCCTGGTTCGATCGAAGTCGCGCAACGCAAGAAAGGGCTTGATACCGGTTTGTTCACTTGGCTGCGCAAGGCGCCCTGGGGTAACCCGATCTTCTCCGGCATGTTTCTGTCGCTGGTCGGTTTCGGTTTCATCGGCGGTATCACCGGTGTGGTGATGAGCGTGGAGCAGATCAACATGATCATCCACAACACCATGTATCTGCCGGGCCATTTTCATGGCACCCTGGTAGCCGGTACCACTATGGCTTTTATGGCGGTCACTTACTGGCTGATCCCGGTGGTGTTCCAGCGCAAGATCGCTTTGCCATGGCTGGCGAAATGGCAGCCCTATGTCTTTAGTCTGGGCGCCTGGGTATTTTCAATTGCCCTGATGGGTGCAGGTACGCTGGGAGTGCAGCGTCGTCATGCGGATATCACTTTTGCCGGTCAGCCGTTGGCTTATGAGTATCCGGAAATCGCCAAGGGCCTGATGGATTTTGGCGAGATCTTCGCGGTGATCATGGCGGTTGGCGGGATCATGTTTGTCGTGATCGTGCTGGCGTCTATTTTTGCGGGTGAACGTATTCCGGAAGGCTCCGCACAATGGCCGAAAGTAGAAGATGCTGATGTCGCCTTTGCGAAGACTGGCAAGAAACATATCGGTATCGGAGGCTTCGAGGCACCGGGTACTTTTGTGCTGGCCTTGATCCTGTTCGTGACTCTCGTGCTGTACTATTTTATTAACTTCAAGTATCTGTCCACGGTATGGGGCATGTCCTAGAAACGAGATGATGGACAGGGTGCCGTGGCATCCTTTCCAGATTCTTTCAGGACAAGAAGAGATCGGGTTGGGAGGATTTTCCGGCTTGCCTGATCGCACAAGGTAGTGAAGTAAGGGCACCCCTAAAGAGAGGAGCATAAGATAATGTTCAGACAATATATCGATGTATTCAAGTTGCGCATCGGCTTGGTGATTACCTTTGCCGCATTGGGCGGTATGGCCATCACACCGGGCGCGTCCTTGCCGGTGTGGAAGATACTGGTGCTTGCGCTGACAGTCTTGATGGGGTCGGCGGCAGCCGGAGCATTCAACCAATACAGCGAACGCGACATGGATGCGAAAATGCCGCGCACCAGGAACAGGCCATTTGTGACAGGTTATTTTCAGCATGGTCTGAAGTGGCTGGCGATAATCGGGTTGTTGCTTCTGGTTGCGGTAGCAAGTGCGGCATACGTGCTGAATGCGATGGCTGCGCTGAATATTTTTCTCGGCGCGTTCACTTACGCCATTGTTTATACGGTATGGCTGAAACGGCGTACCTGGCTGAATATCGTATTCGGCGGTTTGGCCGGCAGCTTCGCGGTGCTTGCGGGTGCGGCAGCGGTCGACCCATCGTTCGGCCCGCTTCCGGGATTGCTGGCGCTGGTGCTGTTCCTGTGGACTCCGCCGCATTTCTGGAGTCTGGCGATAGCACTTCGCGATCAGTATGCCGCAGCAGGAGTGCCCATGCTGCCCGTGGTAAAAGGCGACCACAAAGCAGCGCAAATCATATTGGGCCACACCATTTTGCTGGTGTTCGTTTCCCTGATGCCGATGTATTACGGATTAAGCTGGATCTATCTCGCCGGCGCCTTATCGGGTGGCGGTTACTTCCTGATTAAAAGCGTGCAACTGGTACAAAATCCGACGAGAAAAACGGCGATGTCTAATTTTTTCGCCTCACTGGTGCAGATTAGTTTGTTGATGTTCGCGCTGATGCTGGAAGTGCTTTTCGCAACCTGACGCTCGCTTTGTTCAAATATACATCCCGTCTGGTATGCGCACAGACGGGATGTTTTTTTGATTATGGATCTTTATTCTTGGCTGGACCCAGTCGCTATCATTTCTATGAATCAATCTACAAGTAAAGCATCCATCAGGCATTGCCTGCTGCCGCTGATCGGGGCGGCACTGCTAATTGCATCACCGCCTTCTTCGGCACAGGATAGTGATACCAGTGGCGTCAAGCTGTATAAAAATTCTGTATCGAATGCGAAGCTACATGTACAACCGGAAAAAGTTGTCACTCGGTATTTTGACGAAAAAGAAGCACTGCAAATAAGCCAGGCCGCGATAGGCAAGCAACTCGGCGATTACACTTTCATGAATCGCAGCGGACGTGCCGTGCGCCTGTCCGACTACCGCGGCAAGCCGCTGGTCATCGACATGATCTATACCCATTGTCCGTTTGTCTGCGCAATCAAAACCCGTAATCTGGAAGCGCTCAAGCTGTCGCAGGATGCATTGGGGGCTGACAGCTTCGCAGTACTGACGATCGGTTTTGATACCGAGAACGATACGCCGGAGGCGATGGACGATTTTGGCAAACGCATGGATGCGAAAATGCCCAACTGGGAATACGTCAGCGCTGACGCAGACACGATAAAAAAATTGAGCAAGAATTTGGGATTCGTTTTTATCCCTGCCCCTAGTGGCGGGTTCGATCATATAACCCAAACGACTTTTGTCGACGGACAAGGCAAGGTCTATCAGCAGATATACGGGGAGGAGTTTGATAACAAGACACTGATCGAGCCCTTGAAGAATATGATATACAACATCAAGGCGGCGGAGCCGGGTTTGGCTGGCCTGTCGAACAGGGTGCGGCTGTTTTGCACGGTGTATGACGCCAGGACAGGGAAATATAAAGTCGACTACAGTTATTTTTATGGCATCGGGATGGGGATACTTGTTTCGTTGTTTATTATCTGGTGGATCGTGTGCGAGTATCGCCGCAGTCCCAAGCGGAGCAAGCCGAACCATGTTTGAGTTAGGTCTGGATGAAACACTATTTCTGCGCCTGTTCCGGTATCGTCGATATTATTTACATAGAAATTTAACGTGATCAAATTCATCCATCGCATCGGCCAGAGCATTTTTTTGCGTCTGGAAAACGGACTCAACGGCATATTCGGGCCGGCATTGAATCCGCTGTATTTTTTGGGCGCGATCACCTACTGGATGTTCTGGATCATCGTCGTCAGCGGCTTTTATATCTATGCCTTTTACGATACCGGCGTAAATGACGCTTTCAATTCTGTGGAGCGTATCACCCACGAGCAATGGTATCTGGGCGGCATCATGCGCAGCCTGCATCGTTATGCTTCCGACGGGATGATACTGGCCGCTGTATTGCATATGCTGCGCAACTTTTTCTTTGACCGCTACCGGAATTTCCGCTGGTTCTCCTGGTACACGGGCGTCATCGTGCTGTGGCTGATTTATATTGCCGGCATCAACGGATACTGGCTGGTCTGGGACAAGCTAGCGCAGTTCGTTGCGGTGGCGAGCGTTGAATGGCTGGATGCGCTGCCGATCTTCAGTGTCCCGATGGCGCGCAATTTTCTGGAACAAGGCAGCGTGAATGATCGCTTCTTCTCGCTGCTTTCGTTTATTCATCTGGGTGTTCCGCTGGGCGCTTTTGCGCTGATCTGGATACACACCCAGCGCGTTCCGCAGGCCAAGACCTCGCCGCCGCGAGCGCTCAAGATCGGATTGGCTTTGTCCATGATCGCGCTTGCGCTGCTCAAACCGGCGTTAAGCCAAGGCCAAGCAGATCTGGACTCATCACCCTCCATTCTGAATCTGGATTGGTTCTACCTGTGGAGTTATCCGTTGCTCTACACATGGGGTCCAGTCAAGGTGTGGCTACTGGCAGGCGGAGTTACCGGTTTTCTTTTATTGCTGCCGTTCCTGGGCGGGAAGAAACGCGTCCAGGATGAATATGAGATCACCGCTGTTCCCGGCGGGCGCAAGTTTATGGTCAAGGTGGGCGAGACCATATTGGAGGCTGCACTGCATCAGGGATTGAATCTGCCTTACCAATGCCGTGACGGTGCGTGCGGAACCTGCAAGGGCAAGATACTCAGAGGCAAGGTTGATTACGGTACTTACCAGCAAGGCGTGCTCAGCGATGCGGAAAAAGCACAAGGCATGGCATTGTTCTGCTGCGCCAAGCCATTAACCGATCTGCACATAGAGTGCCATGAAGTCGCAGAGCTGGTGAAGTTTCCGGCGAGGACTATAAATTTAAGCGTGCAGAAAATGGAACGGGCGGCACAGGATGTGATGCTGCTCGAATTGCAGCCCGAGGGAGATGCGCGGATGAATTTTATCGCCGGCCAGTATGTGGCGGTGTTGCTGGACGATGGCAGCAAGCGCAGTTTTTCCATTGCCAATGCACCGCATCAACCGGATCGCTTGCAACTGCACATCCGTTTGGTGGAAGGCGGGAAATTCACCGGCCATGTCTTCAATAAAATGAAAGAGGGCGATGTGCTGCAAGCGGAAGGCCCGCTCGGCACTTTCTTTTTGCATGATGACAGCGACAAGCCTATCATCTTCATGGCGGGCGGCACCGGCTTTGCGCCGGTCAAGAGCATGGTGGAGCATGCTTTCAATGTAGGGCTGAAGCGTCCCATGGTGTTGTACTGGGGAGCCAGGAAACCGGCTGATCTGTACCTCGCGGCCTTGCCGGAAAAATGGCAACAGCAGCATGATAATTTCAAGTTCATTCCGGTATTGTCCGAGCCCAAACCCGAGCATTGCTGGCAGGGCAGAACTGGCCTGGTTACGGAAGCCATATTGCAGGATCATCAGGAGTTGAGCGGCTATCAGATTTACGCCTGCGGTTCACCTGCGATGATCGATGCCGGTCGTGCGGCATTCATCGCGAAGGGATTGCCCGAAGACCAATATTTTTCCGACGCATTTCTGTTTACCCATTACAAGACTCCGGTTGCAGAATCTCTGCTATCCGCTGGGGGAGTGAAGCATGACTAAGCCATTACAGTATATTGGACAAGGATTGTTCTATGCCATGTTCGTGGCGGTGATCGGCTTCTTCTCCACTTCGCCGGCATATACCCACCTGCCGCCGGACGAGACGTTGATCAAGCTGAGTTTCAGGCATGCCGGTCAGCTCAAAGGCGATTGTCGCGAACGCACTCCGGAAGAACTTGCCAAGTTACCTTCTTACCAGCGCAAAGGAAAGATGGAATGCCCGCGCGAGCGCGCCGATGTGGTCGTTGAGCTGGAGATGGACGGCAAGCAACTCTATCACGAGGTATTGCGACCGACCGGTTGGGCACACAGCAGCACGTCGAATATTTACCGGCGCATACCCGTCAAGGCTGGAGTTCACAATTTGAAGGCGCGCCTCAGGGATCGTGACGGAAATGATTTTAATTTTACGCATGAGGAAACAGTAACCCTTGCGCCGGGGCGAATCCTGGTGATCGATTTCAAGGATGCGGACGGCGGATTTATTTTCAAGAACAAAATTAAAGCTGGGGACAAAAGATGAATGCAGTAGATCAGCAAACAGATATCAAAGCAGAAGATGGCGGTGCGCGCGGATTCGCGCTCGCAATGCCGTCAGATGCCAGCCGCAGATTAGCTTCCGGCTGGTTGTGGCTGGGCATGGCAGCGCTGGTAGGCGCCGGGCTGTTCGCCATTCTGCTGGTGCTTTCGCGCACTCCTTATGTTCAGGATATTTTTCCCTGGGTCGACTTTTTTCATACCGCACTCGTGGTGCACGTTGATCTGTCGGTGCTGCTGTGGTTCCTGGCATTCGCCGGCGTGTTGTGGAGTTTGAATTCTTCATCCAGATATATCAGTATCGGCTGGCTGGCCTTGGTGCTGGCGGCTGTTGGCGCAGCGATGATCGTCTTGTCACCCTTTGTCGAGGCAGGCAAACCGGTGATGAGCAATTACGTGCCGGTCATTCAGAGCACTTTCTTCATGACGGGGTTGATCGTTTTTGCCGCAGGCATCGCATTACTGGTGCTGCGCAGCTTGATCGCGCTGCCCGCTGCAAATCTGTGGCGCGGCGGAGAAGGATCGATACGCTTCGGATTTTTTGCCGCTGCGATTGCCACGCTGTTCGCGCTGGCCGCTTTCGGCTGGTCATACATCATGATTCCCGGCACATACGACAGCACGCAATATTATGACCTGCTGTTCTGGGGCGGCGGACATGTGCTGCAATTCACCTACCTGCTGCTGATGCTGACCGGTTGGCTGTGGCTGGCAGATGCCTGCGGTGCAAGCATCCCGCTGACCCCGCGGATCGCGACAGCCCTGCTGATGCTGGTGCTGTTGCCGGTATTCTATGTCCCCGTCATATACTTGACCTTTGCCGGCGCGATGACCGACTACATGGGACAGTTCACCCAGTTGATGAAAGTGGGCGGCGCTTTTGCCCCCGTGCCTATCGGCCTCGCAGTGCTTTACGGAATCGTGCAGGGCGAACGCACGCCAGCGACCGGTCCCCAGCGTGCGGCTTTGCTGTCGTCCATGCTCCTGTTTGCGATCGGCGGCGGGATCAGCCTGATGATCAGGGATAGCAACACCATCATCACCGCGCACTATCATGGAACCGGAGGCGCGATCAGCCTGGCCTTCATGGGGCTGACCTTCCATCTGCTGCAACGCCTCGGTTACCGCGAGCCGGATTTAAAATGGGCGACGCTGATGCCTTACATATACGGTGCGGGGCAGGCGCTCCACATCTTCGGCTTGTTGTGGTCAGGCGGATATGGCGTGCAGCGCAAGGTGGCCGGCGCCGCGCAAGAACTGCATGGCTTCGCGCAGAAAGCCGGTATGGGCTTGATGGGCTTCGGCGGGCTGATTGCAGTGATTGGTGGCATCCTGTTTCTGGTGGTGGTTTTCAGAGCCATGCGGCGGATGCGGTAACCTGGAACAACTCATTTCGAAAAAATCTCTGCATCAATAGCGCAAGCCACGCCAAAATCTTGTTGGTGTTTTAGGGGGAATGCGAACTTTCGCTTCGGGTGTTAGTATCAATTTTCGCAATCCGCAGGCGGATGTCCGGCCTGCACTGACAGTCACCTGTCAGCAGTGATCAGTATCACCGAACGGGACTGAGTGACTACGTCGCGCCAATTGTGGACGGGCATTGATTTCCCACATAGCGGAAACCCATTAAAGTATGGCTGCTTTAATAAAACAATGATATGAGGAGAATGACATGCTTCACAGTAAAAGTATCATTACCGTCGGCATCGCGTTGGTCGTTCTGCTTGCGTCGATGGTGGTGCTTGCCGCAAATGACAACCCGGCATCGCCTAAGCCTCCATCCCAAAATCCCGCCAAGCAGCAACCCTCTGTTCAAAGCAAAAGTGTCGCCAACACCAGCAGCGATAGCGTGGATGAAACCAAATTACGTAGCGGCCCCGGTGACCCCGTTGCGGGCAAGAGCAAGGCCGAGCTGTGTTTTGGCTGCCACGGAGAAGATGGCAACAGCATAGAACCGCTGATTCCCAAGCTGGCCGGCCAATATGGCATATACATCGCCAAACAGGTGCGTAATTACCAGGCCAGCATCCGCACTCACCAGATCATGGGCGCTGTGGCAGCATCCGTCAGCGATGCGGATCTGGCAGATATCTCCGCTTATTTTGCCAGCCAGCCGATGATGAAAGGTGCACGACCGTCCAGCAACCAGATCGGAAAAAATCTGTTTGAAAAAGACGATCTGTCCAGAATGATGGTTCGCTGCAACAATTGCCACGGCGCCACAGGCAAGGGCCAAAACCCGCGCAACTCGGTGTTCCCGGTGATTGGCGGACAGCACAAGGAGTACCTGCTCAGGCAACTCCTCAGCTTCAGAAAAGGCGACCGCAACAACAGCCCGGGCGGGGTGATGAATATAACCGTTGAAAGATTGAGCGATGCCGAACTCGAGGCATTGGCAGACTACGTTTCCGGACTATAACCATGCACTTCAACTTTGGGCTGAAGCTGTGCTTTCATCGTGACTTCATCCTTAAATTACAGAAGGAACCAGGGAGATAAAATGCGCAAATCAACATTCATGTTTTCGTCATGGCTGATGCTGTCCAGCGTCATGCTGCAATCCCAGGCGGTTTTTGCGGCTGATGCGGTTGCGAACATCCGTGCGGATGTTGCCAATGGTCAAACAATTTATAACGAAGGCAAAGGTGATGCGACTGCTTGCCAGGGCTGCCATGGAGAAAAAGCGTTGGGCAATGACTCCATGGGTGCGCCGCGTCTGGCAAATATTGGCCAGATATATGTCGTCAAGCAGCTCAATGAATTTGCCGAGGGCAAGCGCATTGCGCCGGGAGTGGGAGTGGCAATGAACGACATTGCCAAGGCGCTGAATGAGCAGGATCGCCGCGATGTGGCAGCGTATCTGGACTCGTTCGAATATGAAACTGAGCCATCCGACCTTAAATCACTCGCCGCTGACGGAAGTAAAGTCGGCAAACCGGAAATTGGAAAACTCATCGTGACTAAAGGAATAAAAGGTCAGGTTCCAGCATGCCAGGATTGCCACGGGTTTAGCGGGCGCGCTCCGCTCATCCCGGCAATTAACCAGCAGAAATTTGTATATCTGGTTAATCAGCTGAATAGTTTTCGCGACGGCAGCAGGGCCAATGATCCGGCGGTCAATCAATTCGGAGTCATGCGGGGAATTGCGAAAAAGCTCAGCGACGAGAACATCGCGGATATCGCCGCGTTCCTGTCTACGGTTACCAGAGCTGCGCCATGAACGCGCCTTTATTTTGCACACCTCGAAAAATCGATTCATGCTCGCACTGGCGAGAATAGCACCACGGCGTGATTAATGAACAATAGCGTATTCGCGTATCAAAATGACATGAGGAGAATGACATGATTTACATCAAAAACAATATGGCCGTCTGCTTAGCCTTGGCCGTTCTGCTTGCCGTTCCGTCGGCATTTGCGCGGAGCGACGGCACGGATCCGCTCACGGGACGCCCCGCCATTATTGAAGACAACGCGGACACGATCAAACGGCGTACCGGTGTCGGCGACCCTGTCGCAGGCAAAGAGAAATCGCGGCTCTGCCAGGGTTGCCATGGAGAGGACGGTAACAGCACCGACGAGCTGATTCCCAAGCTTGCCGGTCAATACGCAAAATACATCGCAAAACAGCTCCGTAATTACCAGGCCGGTGTACGCTCGCACCAAATCATGAACGCCATGGCAGCGGCCATCAGCGATGAGGAGCTGTCCGATATTTCATCCTACTTCGCCAATCAAGCGAAAATGAAGGGGGACGGTTCGACGACCAACGAACAAGGAAAAAACATATTTTTAAAAGGCAATATATCGAAGATGGTGATGGCCTGTGTCGATTGTCACGGAGTAAGCGGCAAAGGCCTGACTCCCGACATTCCGATGTTCCCTGTGATTGGCGGACAGCACAAGGCTTACCTGTTGAAGCAACTCATCGATTTCAAGCAAGATGATCGTGTCAACAGCCCGAACGCCATCATGAACAGGATAGTCAGATCTCTAAGCAATGCGGATCTGGAGGCATTGGCCGAGTATATTTCCGGGCTGTAAGCAGATGGGGTGGTAGCGATATTTCCGGTCTTCCACAATGATAAGGACAAGCCGCCGTCCAGCGTCCAGTTTCAGCCACGGTTCAGTCGCCCTGAATAGATTGCGCTATATACCGAAGCGTGCACAGTCTGTTTTTTATGGTTGGCATCTTCCTCTTGGCTTAATTGAAGCTCAGCGAAAAGATACTCTCATGCTTCCCACTCAGAGAGGTAGCGACCATGGCAAAGTGGCTCATCATTATTGGCATTATTTTCATTCTGGTTGGCGTGGCTTGGCCTTGGCTGTCCAAGCTGGGCATTGGTCATCTTCCGGGAGATATATATATTGAGCATAAAGGGTTCAGCTTTTACTTTCCGATCACTACCGGCATCATTATTTCCTTGGCGTTATCGTTTCTTTTCTGGATTTTCAGAAAATGAATTGAGATATGAAAATTATTGATCATCAATATTATTCAAAGACTATTTCGTTTGATGTTGATTGAACAAAGTGAGCTGCACCGTTAAACTACAAAAGTTTATTCATAACTGGCGAGATTAACGAATCCGTTCACAATTTCCAAAGAACCCAAATTAATGATCCGTAAAGAACCCGCCTTCAAAATAAAAAACACCCATCTTCCTTTACTGGTTCTCCACATTTGTACAACCGACATGGAGAAGCTCAAGAGCGAGTTGGAAACACGCCTTACTCAGACACCGGATTTCTTCTCCAACACACCCATGGTTCTCGGCCTCACTGCCATTGAAAAAGCCGGTATCACTCCGGACTTTGTCGACTTGGTATCTTTTATGCGCGTCCTCGGCATGAGAACTGCCGGCGTAGTTGGTGGCTCACCGGAGCAGCGTGAAGCTGCCGTGCAAGCAGGCTTGGGGCTATTTACTGACACACCAGTACGCCGTGCACTGCAACCGGCCAGCTCCACCGAACCCCCTGTCAATATAAATATTGAAGGTCAATCTGAATTCCCCGGATTTGAAGTGACAAAGGAAACAGATAAACCTGCATTCGAAGAGCATATCCCCGATAGTGCCATTGAAACAGAACAACATCTTCTTCAATCTACATCCTCCGCTCCCCGTCCTACCATGGTCATCGATAAACCCGTGCGCACCGGTCAGTGTATATACGCCGAATACGCCGATTTGGTAGTACTGGCCGTCGTTAACGCCGGAGCAGAGTTGATCGCCGATGGGGATATTCACGTTTACGCCCCGCTGCGTGGCAGGGCGATTGCTGGTGCTCGTGGCAACCAAGGAGCACGCATTTTCGTGCAGCGTATGGAAGCAGAACTGATCTCAATCGCAGGGTGTTTTCAGGTATTCGAAGATGGCATTCCAGAAAATGTACGGGGCAAGCCTACTCAAGTGCGTCTGGATGGCACACGGCTTATATTCCAGCCATTGCCAGAATAGAGGTTCTTATTTGTTGCGCTTTTAGATGTAAAATTGTCGTTTTTCTCAAGGAATTGAAACGTGGCTAAAATCATCGTAGTTACCTCCGGCAAAGGCGGCGTGGGTAAAACCACCACCAGTGCCAGCTTCGCTAGCGGTCTTGCACTGCGTGGCAACAAGACGGCCGTCATCGACTTCGACGTGGGATTGCGTAATTTAGATCTCATTATGGGCTGCGAGCGGCGCGTGGTGTACGACATCATCAACGTTATCAATGGTGAAGCATCGCTTAAACAGGCACTCATCAAAGACAAGAATTGCGACAACCTCTACATCCTTCCGGCATCGCAAACGCGTGACAAGGATGCGCTCAACCTCGAAGGAGTCGAGCGAATACTGAATGAGCTCAAAGAAACCTTCGATTTCATTGTGTGCGATTCTCCAGCAGGTATCGAGTCCGGCGCTTTCACCGCGATGTATTTTGCGGATGAAGCATTAATAGTAACCAATCCAGAGGTTTCGTCTGTACGAGATTCTGACCGCATCCTGGGCATACTTGCGGCCAAATCGAAACGAGCAGTGGATGGGCTCGAACCTGTGAAAGAACACCTGCTCGTTACACGCTACGACCCGAAACGAGTGGCCGCAGGAGAAATGTTATCCTTCGAGGATATCCAAGAAATACTGCGCATCCCTTTGCTGGGTATCATCCCGGAATCAGAATCAGTATTGCAAGCATCCAACTCCGGGACACCGGCCATTCACATAGAAAAAAGCGATGTAGCAGAGGCCTACCGAGATGTGGTAGCCCGTTTCATGGGAGAGGAAAACGTGCCCATGCGCTTTGCAACCTATGAGAAGCCTGGTTTAATGAAGCGTCTGCTAGGAGGACGCTAAAATGGCCATGATTCCTGACCTGCTTAAATACTTGCGTGGCAACGACAAGAATACTGCCTCCGTCGCCAAGGAACGCTTACAACTCATCCTTGCACACGAGCGAGCTGGACGAGGTGCATCCACCCCTGATTTCATGCCAGCTCTTCAGGAGGAATTATTAGTCGTCATTGCAAAATACATCCATATCGACCGTGAACAAATCAAGGTTCAACTCGAAAAGCACGGCGAATACGATGTACTGGAATTAAACATTACCTTGCCAGACGGCATACGCAAATAGAACGAATACCAATAAACCACTCCGCCTAATCGCACGGAAGTGCTGCACAATGTCACAACCCCAGAAGGCTAACGAACGGCGGCTTTGGAACATTGAGTTCAATACTATGAAGCTCCGGTTCGTGTCGTGGGTTGCTCATTGCGAATGACCGCTTTCTGGCAAGCAGTTATGATGTGCGTATAGCCGGTCTGTGCCAGTTGCTGACTTTCACATATTTCAATCGAGCGGCTGCTTGCAGGTGAATAAGAGACGTTGGATGATGCGCCTACGAAGCGGCATGGATCGGCCTAAGCGGTTGCTTGCTGTTGTCATTCCAATCTAGTAGTTTCGCGTTAGGATTGACAGCAATCAATGACCCAAAGGATAGAAATTATGAGCATGGAAGAAGCTGTACGGAAATCCAAGTTCACAGTGCTGATCGGGAAGAACGGCGCCGGAAAGAGCACATTATTGCGCGCGCTGAATGCTGGCGATCATCCAAATGTTAAGTACGTTTCTCCCGAGAGAGGTGGAACGCTAAAATACGATCCGAACGTCGATAACAACATTTCCACCAATGCGAACTGGTTGAAGCAGAGCCGACAGACGAATAGATTTGAGCAATTCCGCCAGCAAAGTGCAGCTCAATTCAGAAATCTTGAGACGTCTGTCCTACGCGAGATCGAAAAATCTGCAGATAAGCGTGCTGATCCAACGTACACGTTTGATGTGGTTCTCGAACAGATAAATGCCTTGCTTCCTGCAATCAGGATGGTTCGCAATGACAAAGGCGGTTTCTCGGTTCAAACGAAAGCGGGGGAGCCGCTTGACGAGTCGAACATTTCTAGCGGTGAATCAGAACTGATAGCTTTAGCCATCGAGGTTTTGGTGTTTTCGCGACAGTCAATGGCGGACAAAATTCTGCTATTGGACGAGCCAGATGTGCACCTGCATCCTGACTTGCAGCAGAGATTCACTGCTTTTGTCGAATCAGTTGCGGTGGAACACAATATCCGCGTTGTCATCGCAACCCACAGTACCGCAATCATTGGCGCATTCTCGAAGACAGCCGATCTTCAGATTGTTCCCGTCTCACAGCGCGGCCAAGCCCACTTTCCTACTTTCAAGCGATCTGATGTCTGTGAAGGAATTCTGCCCATCTTCGGTACTCATCCGCTTTCGACAGCCTTTAATAAGTCCCCAGTTGTTCTAGTGGAAGGAGACGACGACCGACGAGTTTTGGAGCAAGTTGTTCGTTCGAGCGGTGGAAGGGTTGCGTTCGCACCATGTGTCGTGGGTACCGTAAATGAGCTTTCGGAGTGGGAAGACTGGCTGGATCAGTTTCTTCCGGTCTTGTACGACACTCCGCGAGCTCTTTCGCTCTGCGATCTCGATGATGCCCAAGTTGCCGCAATCAACGACCTTAATCATGTATGCCGCATCCGTTTGAATTGCTACGCCATCGAGAACTTACTGTTGTCGAATCAGGTCCTCGAAGCGCACGGATTCACTGCTGACTCCTTCAGAGCCGCCCTGCAAGCTAGGGTAGAAAAATTCCCCGACCACAAGTACACGGCTGCGGTGCATGCGCCTGTTGAAGAGTTCGAAAATCGTAGGACCATAAATATCAAAGATATTCGAAACATAATTGTGGCCGAACTTGGCAGTAGTAAGCCATGGGAAGTTCTGGTGGGTCAGTTGATCGCTGCCAGCATTTCTGTCGCCAATGACAATCCACATTCCATACAGACCTACCTCGGGCAGAAAGCCATGACAAACCTTTTCGCCTAAGAACAATAGGGAACCACGGTTTCTCAATGACTGCAATGGGTTGCGGTTTCAACCGGTCGATGCAACACACTATACACTGCGCAAGCAGGAGGAGTGTTGCAAATGAAACGAAGGCCGAGGATTCTTTATACTGAAAGTCAGAAAGCTCTAATGTGGGACCGCTGGCAGGAAGGCGACTCTCT
>JANXXX010000181.1 GCA_025350405.1 Gallionella sp. | reverse complement strand
ACCTTGGCCTTGAATCCCGGTGCGTGATTCCTTCTCGTCCTTCTCATGCGCTTGCTCCTTTGTTGGCCGTATTCTGCACGGCTTGGGTTGAGCAAGGCTACCACTTATCGCACTGTCCGAATTACCGAGGCCATCTCTGTTTTCCCTGCCTGCGTCACCGTACCATTGGTTACAACTTCTGAACTACTTGGATCCGATGGTGCCGTAGAAGGAGAAATGGAACCGAGCACATTCCAACTTATCTTATCTTGCTGCTTGTCCAAAAGGAGATATCGCGCTCCAAAAACTACATCACCTTGCCCTTCTTCTTTGGAAGTTTCGTTATATTTGTTCGCGCCGATAGTGTAGTCCTGAGTATATTTTGAATTTTCTGAAAAGGGGAGAAAAATCCCCACGTCTAGTCGCTCGGTTACCCCTAGGTAGTAAGCAGCAGTGAGCCGACTGGTGGATATTTTGGAGTCCATGGAAAACGATGACCCACCGGCGAACACATAAGTACCCGGTAGGCTGGCACTGACAAACGCATAAGAAATATCTACCCTGCTATTTCCAGAACCAAGTGTATCGGTTACGTGTGTTTTGTTTGCAGCGTAAACATTGTTTGCCAATGCGAAACCAACAATTGCTCCCAGCAAAATTCTGATGAATTTCATGTTGCTTCCCCCGCAATTAGTTTTGGTTTGATATGTACAAGCAAAATCTATTCAAACGCAGTCGACTTATACGCGGCTGACTTATAAGCGTCAACAGGGTGAAATTAGCCGCATGGCTTTTCATTCCCCTCCTGTTGGTTTTGCGCGTGAAGTGCTCGCGGCGAATATGCGAGCTTTGCGTGCCGAGCGGGGTCGGTCTCAAGAATTTCCGGCGTTCGAGACTGGGCTGCATCGCACATTCAGCGGCCATTGCGAACGGGGGGTGCGTAACATCTCACTTGACAATATCGAAAAAATTGCGAGGGCTGTCAATGTACCTATAGCGGAGCTGTTCCTGCCGCAACAGCATAGCTAACGCGAGATACTTGCCTTGCTGTGTTGGCGAAACTTTAAATGTGGAGGTTTGAATCAATCAGTGGGCAAAGTTGCCCACCCTACATGGGATACAAGCCGCGCGGGTGTGTTGCACTTCCGGCGGGTAAGCCACATAGTCGCGAACTTCCAACAACACCTCTACCGCACTGCTATCCTCGGCATAGCTAATGTATGTGTTCCAGTTTTGTGATACTTCGCGGACTATTGGTTTGTCCGACAGGCGTATGACGAGAATATCGTCCTCGTCGAAGTATTTAGTGTGTATGTGGTTCGACAAGCTCACCACGAACGGTTTAATGGAAATTTTGTATAAAGCCGCCGAAGGATTGTTACCCCCCGATGATGGTGCTGACCGCAATATCATCGTCTATTTCCGGCCAGTGAACGCCCATTCCCTTGCCGATGAGCCGCCAGTTTTGGCGTTGCTTGTCGCTTGCGTCACGCAGGCGCGGGAACCATTCCAGAGGCGCTGAGATCTCCCGTCCGTCGGCCAGCACAAAATGCACGGCGTCATTGGCAAAACCAACATCCACTGCGTGCGCATCCAGCTTAATTGCTCAAGTGTTCATTCCGTTTCTCCAGGAACAAAATTTTGTGTTCAATAATAATGGTGCGAACCTTGGTTAGCTCGTGGCTCCTGAACCCTTCCGAGCTTGCAAGCTGCACCGGCTCTAACAAATACTTCGCTACTTTGTCACCATGCTCAACGTGAATATGCGGCGGCTCGCCGCCTTCGCCGCTGAAAAAAAACGGAAACTGTGAAGTATCAGTACGGTAGGAACACTTACTCCTTTGCGGCTAGTTTAGATTGTCATTGGCTATTGCGCAATTTATTCCTAACTTGAGCAATCGGATGGTTTTTTCCGACCCGTGTCTACGCGCCATGTTCGACTTTGAATTACAATCTCGCCCATTCATCCAGCCGGAACACATCGTGCAACAACTGACCATTACCCGCCCTGACGACTGGCATCTTCATTTGCGCGACGGCACGCTGATGCAGGCGGTGTTGCCGGATACCGCGCGGCAATTCGCCCGCGCCATTGTGATGCCCAATCTCAAACCGCCAGTCACCACCACCGAGCAGGCACAAGCCTATCGCGCGCGCATCATCGCCGCGCTGCCTGCGGGCGCGAAGTTCGAGCCGCTGATGACCTTGTATCTGACCGACAACACCACCGCAGAAGAAATCAAGCGCGCCAAGCAAAGCAGCATCGTGCATGCGGTCAAGCTGTATCCGGCGGGGGCGACCACCAACTCCGATGCGGGCGTGACCGATATCCGCAAGACGTATAAGGCGCTGGAAGAGATGCAGCGTTGCGGCATGCCGCTGCTGGTGCATGGCGAGGCGACAGGTCCCAGTGTGGATGTGTTCGACCGCGAGGCGGTGTTCATTGAGCAAGTGATGATTCCGTTGTTGCGTGACCTGCCGCAACTGCGCGTGGTGTTCGAACACATCACCACCAAAGAGGCCGTGCAGTTCGTGATCGGTGCGCCCGATCATATCGCCGCGACCATCACCGCACATCATCTGCTGTATAACCGCAACGCGATGTTCAATGGCGGCATGCGCCCGCATTATTATTGCCTGCCGGTGTTGAAGCGCGAGATCCATCGCGAGGCGCTAGGAAAAGCAGCAGCGAGCGGCAGCAAAAAATTCTTCCTCGGCACCGATAGCGCGCCGCACGCGCAACACACCAAGGAAGCGGCTTGCGGCTGTGCCGGTTGCTACACCGCGCATACCGCCATCGAGCTGTATGCGGAAGCCTTCGAGCAGTTGAACGCGCTGGATAAGCTGGAAGGATTCGCCAGTTTTTACGGCGCGGACTTTTACCGTTTGCCGCGCAACACCGACAAGATCACCTTGCACAAGGAAAGTTGGCGCGTGCCGGATAGCCTGGCGTTCGGCGAAGATAAGCTGGTGCCTTTGCGCGCCGGAGAAAATGTGACGTGGAAATATAAAGGCTGAAATGGAAGCGACTGAAGATAGCAGCGAAATATTCCGCGCCAAGCTGAATCTGGAAACCGCGCAGATCGCCTGGAAAGAATTACAACGCTATTTCGCCAGCGGCGTCGCATTGGCGGTAGCACCAGATTTGGACTTGGTCGAGGTCGCGTACCAGATGTCCCAAGACAACTCGGCGCAGATTCAGCAATGGATCGCCGCAAGAAAGTTTGGCAGGGTGTCGGAAGAACAGGCACAGGGTTGGTTAGCCACAGATGAGATATTGTGGGCCGTGGTGGTCAGTCCGTGGGTATTGGTGCAGCCGGTGCGGCAGCTTCAGTAATAAATCGATCGGAGGTATCAATGTTATCTGCGCACAGCTGGTTCTACTGGGCATTGCTTTCCGCAGTGTTCGCCGCGATGACCGCCATCTTCGCCAAGATCGGCCTTGAGGGTGTCGATTCGGATTACGCCACACTGATCCGCACCTTCGTGATCTTGTTGGTGCTAGCTGGCTTCGTGTATTCCAGCGGAAAGTGGAGCGACCCCTTCGCGCTCAGTCCAAGAACCTGGCTGTTCTTATCGCTGTCCGGACTGGCTACAGGCGCATCCTGGGTGTGCTACTTTAGAGCGCTGCAATCGGGGGAGGCCTCCAAGGTCGCGCCGGTGGACAAGTTCAGTCTGGTGCTGGTCGCGATCTTTGCGGTCATCTTTCTGAACGAACGCCCCAGCATACGCGAGTGGTTTGGGATATTGTTGGTAGGAACCGGTGTGGTGATCCTCAGTTTCAGGCGTTAATCCAGCGCACGCTCCAAGCTACAGGGCTCTGTGTAACCGCGATGTGTACCGCGGCAAATTTTTGTCACAGGTTTGCGGCTATTTTTTTTTCATCGTCGCTTCGATGCGCTGACACAACGTTTTTAAAATCTTGATGCGCGCGAAGTTCTTGTTGTTGGCTTCCACCAGTGTCCACGGCGCGATCTCGGTGCTGGTTCTGTCCACCATGTCGCACACGGCGGTCTCGTACTCGTTCCACTTCTTGCGGTTGCGCCAGTCTTCCTCGGTGATCTTGAAGCGCTTGAAGCTGATCTTCTCGCGTTCCTTGAAACGGCGCAGCTGTTCGTCTTTGCTGATGGACAGCCAGAATTTGACGACCACAATGTTGTGGCGGACAAGCTGCGCTTCGAAGTCGTTGATCTCGCTATAGGCGCGCATCCAGTCGTTTTCCGAGCAGAATTTTTCGACCCGTTCCACCAGCACGCGCCCATACCATGAACGGTCGAAGATGGTGAAGCGCCCGCGCTGCGGGATGTGGCGCCAGAAACGCCACAGGTAAGGTTGCGCGCGTTCCTCTTCGCTGGGTGCTGCGATGGGGACGGTGTTGTAGCAACGTGCGTCCAGCGCTCCCGTGACGCGGCGGATGGCACCGCCCTTCCCCGCCGCGTCGTTGCCTTCGAATACGGCAACCACGGTGAGTTCGGAGAAGCGCGGGTCGCGCGTCAGCAAGGCCAGCTTGCCCTGGTATTTTTCCAGCTCCGCCGCAAACTTTTTCTTCTCGATTTGCTGGCTGAGGTCGAGCGACTTAAGGATATGCAGGTTATCTATCGGGGACAGCAGTGGCGGTGAGCGCACCTCGGTTGCGTTGACATTTACTTCCTTGAGGCGTTTGCGGATCGCTTCGAGCACCAGCTTGCCTACCGTCAGGCTGCGGTAACGCGGATCAACCCCCTCTACTATCCACCACGGGGCTTCGGTAGTGTTGGTATGGCGGATGACGGTCTCGTGGATGCCCATTAACTTTTTGTGCATCTTGTAATGTTCCCAGTCGCGGTCGGTGACGCGCCAGCGGGTCTTGGGGTCTGCCTCCAGCATCTTCAGCCGCGCCTTTTGTTTTTCCTTGGACAGGTGCAACCAGAACTTGATGATCAGCGCGCCTTCGTCGGCCAGCATTTTTTCCAGCCGCCGCGCACGTTCCAGGCTTTGCACCAGCTCGGCATCCTTGCTGATGCCCTGCGCACGATTCAGGATGGGCCAGGTGTACCAGGAACCAAGGAACACGCCGATCCGGCCCTTGGGCGGCAGAACGCGCCAGAAGCGCCACATCATCGGGCGCTCCATCTCTTCGTCGGACGGTTCGCCCATGCCGTGGGTTTGGATGTAGCGCGGATCCATCCACTCGTTGAGCAGATTGACGGTCTCGCCGCGCCCTGCCCCGTCCAGACCGCCGACGAGGATGATGACCGGAAATGTGGCCTTCTTCGCCAGGTCGAATTGTGTGTTGATCAGGTCTTCGCGCAACTTGGGTACTTCTGCATCGTAAGTGGCTTTGTCGACTTTATGTCCGAGCTCTGCAGATTCAAACACGGCGTGCCCCTCTTGGTAAATGAATACGATTACAGAAGGCTTACAAAAAATCCGGCGTAATAACCAAACGCAGCGTGACCTGTTCAGAGCCCTCGCGTTGGCTGAACCACCATAGTGCACCCTTCTTGATGCTCAATGTGGAATCCCCGCAGCCCAGCAATTGAGCCGCGACTTCGCCCAGAGTCGGCTGATGTCCGACGATCAGCACCGTGCCACCGGCATCCGGCCAGCGCGCAGCCTGCAACACGGCATGAGCGGAAGCGCCTGGTGCGATGGTAGGCGCGAGCGTGAATTTGCTGGTGAGCGCAGCGGCGGTTTGCCGGGTGCGGGTCGTCGGACTGACCAGAATGCGGTGTTCTTCGGGCAAATGTTGATGCAAGAAAGCAGCCGCCTTCCCTGCCTGTTTGATACCCTTCGCAGTGAGTTCGCGCGCATGGTCCGGGGTGCCTTCTGCTGCTTCCGCATGCCGCCACAGGATCAGATCCATCATCGCTCCCGAAATTTCATTTTATTTATCAGCGTATACCGTATACACTGTTTGCGCCACTCTAATACGAAGGGAATGATATGACAACCAAAAAGACTGCCGTGAAGGCAGAAAAAAAACCGCCGACGAAAAAAGTTTCTGCTCCGGCAAGGCCGATCACAAAATCGGCGGTCAAGGCAATCGCTAAAGCCGCACCGCAACTGGCCGCAAAAAATCCGGGAAAGGAACGCAAAAAGAAAGTAGTGCGTGACAGTTTTACTATGCCGCAAAGCGAGTATGCAAAGATTGCCGAGATCAAGGCTATTTGCCTGAAAGCGAAAGTGCATGTCAAGAAAAGCGAAGTGTTGCGAGCCGGGCTAAAGCTGTTGGCTGAACTCAATGCCACGGAATTGAAGGCCGTCTTGGCCAGCCTGGAAAAAATTAAAACCGGACGTCCGCAGAAACACTGAGGCTCATTCATCTGTTCATCGCTGCGCGTTAAAACCTCGCCATTGAGGCAATCCCAAGCATCTGACTTAGGTTGCTGGTGGGTATTTGTCGTTCCGATCATTGCGCCGGTGCCAGATCGGAAGGCGATAGCACAAAATTAATATTCCGACGACCACTGCCTGGGCCAACAGCGATTGGGTGGTCGGGAGCAAGCCCAGCATGGGTAGCGAAATTAAATTGATAGGATTGGAAGCAACTATACCTGCCACTTGTAGCGAGGTGATGCTTTGGCCAACGAAGATCACAGCCATGAACGCGAACAATATCGACGTGCCCGCAAAGAAAACCCCGGGTGACAGCTTGATGACGAAACGGAATAACCCCCAGCCGCCAGCCAGCAGCGTCAGACCGCCAGCAAATATGCCACCCCACAGTGAGGTTCTTATGACATGGCTGGTTTGTGTCCAAAGAGATTGGTAGAACAACACAGCTTCGAAGATTTCTCGATACACTATAAAAAAGGAGATTAGCGCGAGTACCCGCAGGGTCTTTCTTTCCAGTACTGTACCAACCTTATCTCTCAGGAACTGCTGCCAGGCACGAGTATGCGTCTTGTCGTGAAGCAAGAGCCACACGTAGATCAATATAGCTGAGGCAAGCAATGCGGTAACGCCCGAGATGATGGTCCGGGCAGAACCGGATATGCTCACGAACCAAGTTGTTGCAGCCCAGGTAAATAGACCCAGCAGCAGCGCGCTACCCCACCCGGCATGAATGTAGGTCAGCGCACCGCTGCGCCGTTCGCTCCGCGCTACGAAAGCCAGGATCGTCGGAAGTATCAGGAGTACCACCCATCCTTTATGCAACAGGATGAAAAGCGAGCTGGCGAAAGCGCCAGTGATGGTGAGCTTGCCCCCTCTCAATAATTCATCGGCTTGGCTGAGCAGCTCCTTCGCCTGTTCGATTTTCATTGTCAACGTTTCAATGGGGACTCCGCTGTAGATGAGTTGGCGTATCGTCATCATTTCCCGTTCGATGTCGACGCGAAGCTGGGCATTGAGGTTGATGAGTCCCATTTCCATTGGTTCAAAACCCTCCAGATAAGCCTCAATGGCAAAGTGCAGCGCCTCGGTTTGGTCACCGGCACGGTAGCGGGCCAGTGCCTGATCGAGCTGTTCAGCGGCGAATATCAGGGTGGCATGACGGGTCGCGACGAGTGCTTGCGGTTCGGCGCGCAGATACTCGAAAACTGCTCTGGTATTGTCGCCATGGTTGATGCTGACCTCATTTGCCGTAAGAGTGGCAAGTGCAGCCAGGTTTGGAGCGGCTCCCTGGAAATTACGCTTTTCCCAAAGTTTGTGTCCAAGATCCATTCGTTCCGGAAGGTTGTGGAAATTGGAGACGAGGAATGCAAGAGACCAGCGCTCTTCATCTGACAATTGCGAAAATCCCGGCATGTCCGTGCGTGCGACGCCAAGGGAAATGGTATTGTAAAGGCCATAGACGCTACGTTTGCCCATGCGAATCGCGTCATGGAAATTGGTCGGTCTCGGGTTGAGCGTTTCGCTTTTGAAACCATCGCCATGTCCTTCAGCACCATGGCACGCGACGCACAGTTGTTGGTACAAAATGGCGGCTTGTTTGAAGTCCGGTACTTTTCGCGGTGACACAGGGACTTTGTATGCAGCGATGATTTTCCTGCGTAGTTGTTGCGCAGCAGCACTGACCTGTTCGGCAGGGGCTTTCGCTCGAACATTGCGGTCAAGCTCCTGAGCTTCATTGACCAGCGCCGCCTGGTTTGGATGACTCGGCAGTTTGGCTAATAGTTTTGCGGATTGCCCGGCGAATTCGGCCTGTTCCTGATACTCCCTTTCGTTGACTACCTTGCCAAACCACACCGATCCGCCATAATCCACACCTAGGTAATCGAGCATGTGAAGGATGGATTGTGCGTTCTGTTCGGATGTTGCATCAGCATGGGCAGCAGGCATCAGCAGAATCAGGAAAGATGCGGCGATGGCTGCGGAAAGCATGCGGATCGATTTGGATGACAAGTTGTAACTCCTCGTGTGAGGCGGGCGGTGGTCAAACATGTTTTAAATCTACAGCCATATCAATAAATATGTTCCTGGTTTTTTAAGAAGCGATCCCTAAGATTTTTGTATTGGGAAGATATTGGCCTTAATATGATACCTATATTTAATTGGGCAAGAAAATTTGTGTATGATCTGAGCGCATGTGAAACATGCCGATACGCTGGCTATTATGAGTAGGCATCCGGCATTAGTCAAAAAGTGTCTGAAGATTGAAGGTGATTGTTGTTTGTGTTGGATGCAAGCAATATGGCCGGTTCGCTGGGGGAACAGGCTGCGTGTACAGGAATGGCCCGGTCCGGTAGTGTCAGCATTTGGCATAGCCAACTTGGGGAGCTTGCATGACGAGACAGTATCTGCACAGTACTGGCCCTAAGTTAGCTGCTCCACGCTCCAAGACGTTTGCGATTCGCACTAGGCCGGGGACAGCATGAAAAATAGTAGGGCACATAATTGCAGGTCTTCGGCGGATTTAACATGATGCGCTTAGCATTCGCTTTTTCGCTTATTCTTTTTGCAGTAACTGGCTTTGCGCAAACGCTGCCGCATCACCAACTGCACATCGCACTTCATCCAGAACAACATACCCTGATAGCAGAAGACCATATCGCCTTGCCACCTGGCTCGCCGCGCACGCTATATTTTTCATTGCACTACGACTTGAACCCCACCTCGCCGGATGCCGAGATCAAACCCGCAGGGGGAATGCCGGAAGACTGGCTGCGGCGGTACCGCGTCACGCTGCCACCCGGCCACGACAGCTTCACGCTCAACTATGGCGGCGAAATATTTCATCCGCCACAGCAGGATGCGCGCGAGGCACGCAGCTTCGAAAGCACACCGGGCACCATCACGACTGAGGGGGCGGTACTTAGTGGTGACAGTGGCTGGTATCCGCGCTTCAGTGACGGCATGTTGGCGTTCAAACTGGATGTTGCGATGCCCGCGGGTTGGCGGGCCATCAGCCAGGGTGAACGAATCGCTGTGAGCGAGGCCCATGCAACTTGGCAAGAAATCCAGCCGCAAGACGAGATATATCTGATTGCCGCGCCGTTCATCGAATACGCACACAACGAAAACGGTATCGCAGCGCAGGTCTATTTGCGCAACGGCGATGCGGCACTCGCGCAGCGTTATCTGGATGCCACTGCCCGTTACCTGGCGATGTATCAACGGCTCATCGGCCCTTATCCTTATGCCAAGTTCGCGCTGGTGGAAAATTTCTGGGAAACCGGTTATGGCATGCCGTCGTTCACCTTGCTGGGCAGCCAGGTGATCCGCCTGCCGTTCATCGTCGATTCGTCTTACCCGCACGAAATTCTGCACAACTGGTGGGGCAATGGCGTATATGTGGATTATGCCAGCGGCAACTGGTCGGAAGGTCTCACCGCTTATTTGGCCGATCACCTGTTGCAGGAACAAAAAGGCAATGGTGCGGAATATCGGCGCAGCATATTGCAAAAATATGCCGACTTCGTTTCCGCCGGACGGGATTTCCCGCTCACGCAATTCACTTCCCGCCATAGTGCGCAAAGTGAAGCGGTGGGCTATGGCAAGGCCATGATGCTGTTCCACATGCTGCGCAGACAACTGGGTGATGAGACGTTCAAGCGCGCGCTGCAAAACTTTTACCGCAACTATCGATTCAAGCGCGCGAGCTTCGCCGATCTCGAATACATGCTTTCGCAAGCATCAGGTAGAGACCTTAAACCATTCTTCGCGCAATGGGTGCAGCAATCCGGAGCGCCGCAATTGCGCCTGGTTTCGGCCCAAGTACATTACGACAAGACACGCCGTGCCGCAGCGGGCTACGAACTCAGTATCAAAGTCGAACAAACCCAACCCGGCCCTGCCTATGTTCTCGACCTGCCGCTCGCAGTCACGCTGGCAGGACAGGATGGCGCTTATTCGACCGTGATGGAGATGAAGGACAAACAAGCCGAATTGCACCTGTCGCTTGCCGCACAACCGTTGCGTGTAGATCTCGATCCGGAGTTCGATTTGTTCCGCCGCCTGGATCGCGCCGAAATTCCCGCTGCACTGTCGCAGGTGTTTGGCGCGGAAAAATTACTGATCGTGTTGCCACGCAAGGCAGCGGAGGCGTTACGCGCGCAATATCTCGTCATTGCGCAAGCCTGGCAAAAACAACCGGCGCGCGAAACCGTTATTAAGTGGGACGATGAAATCGAGCGCTTGCCGGACGAAGGTGCGGTATGGATGTTTGGCGAAGAAAATCGTTTTCGCGGCGAATTCCAGGCTGCGCTGATGCAAAGCGGGACGATGCTGTCGGAAGGCGGAGTGTGGCTGGCCGGAGAATACCAGCGCACCAAGCACGCGCTGGTTTTAACTGCCCACATCGGAAAAACGCCCGCCGCTTGGCTCGCTGCGCCCGATGCCGCGATGTTGCCGGTACTCGCCAGGAAATTGCCGCACTACGCCAAGTTCAGCTACGCCGCATTCAGCGGGCCGGAATTGACCAATTTGATCAAGGGTGTGTGGCCAATAGCACGTTCACCGCTGGCGCTGGCAGTGAAGCAGGAAGACGGCAATACAGTGGAAGTGCCACGCGCAAAACTGGCTGCGCGCGCAAATCTGTCAAAGTAGAAATTGCATTGCGCTCAGCGTAACACCACTTCGAACGCCAACTCATTATTCGAGCTGACTTTGTTATTGCGCCGTACGGATACCAGAATCTTGTCGCTGGGCTGTTTGTCGAACATCATGGCTTTTAGCTCCAGCAGATTAGCCACCTTCACATCATTAATAGCGATGATATTGTCGCCCGCCACCAAGCCCGCCGCTTGTGCTGCACTTTCTGCGAGAAACTTGCTGATGAGCACACCGTCTGCGCTATCCTCGATAGACACTCCAAGCTTACCTGCTTTCGGCAACTCAATACCGCCCTTGGTTATCAATTGGTAATCGGCGATACCGGGATAATTGCCGAAGTCGCTGCCGTTAATGATCACTGCACTTTGGTTACCACCCAGTCTCCGGTTGACTCGTTCCGGAATTCCATCACCATACATGACATGCACCAACCCCGCCAGCACCACCACCCGCGCTTGGGGATGCGCTTTCAGGTAGCGCGTGGTGATGTCGGCCATGGATTCGTCCCACAACAGCACACCTTCGACAAAGGTCTCAAAATCGTTGCTGGGGGGGTGGGAATTAAAAATCGCCTCCAGATTTTGCAAGTAATGATCGCTGGCGGGCTGGATATCGACCGGGGTTTGTGCAAGTTCTCGATGGCTTAGACTTTTCATTCCCCCCTTGAAAACCTTGTTATGAATTTCGTCAGGCACATTCAGCGCCAGCACTGGAATATGTTTTTCCCGGGCGAAGGAAAAAATCGGTTGCAGCATGCGGTAATCCAATTGCCAGCGCTTGAAGTATTCGGTCTTTCTCAGCATTTCCCTTTCGTCGATGAGTCCCGCAATGTAATCGTCGAGGTACGACTGGAAGGGTTGCTGAAAATATTCGACACCAATCGCGAGGTCGGGATAGCGCGCATACAGACTTTGAATGATGCTTAATTGATTCTGATGGTGCTCCAGGCGATCGTGAATCTCGCCGATGAATATCACCCTCTTGTTCGCAAGCTGTTCTGTTAGTTCGTTACGCTTTTGCGGGTTGCTGAGATCAAACGTCTTGGGTTCGTTGACGGTGCTGGATTCTGCTATCGGCGATTGAAAGTTACTGTTCGGTTTAATCAGTCCGCATGTCGCACAGCAAAAGGCCAAGGCCAAGATAAGAATACGTTTGGTTATCATAGTAACTGCGCTGAGCTGATTTTCAACCTCTGCCATTGTGCCAGTATTTGCAATATGTATAGTACTCGTTCTTTACGATTAACAGGATCAGTATCCCTCTTGTGAGCGAGGCATTGATACTGCATGCTTAGACAATACTAGGGAGTTATCTGGATTGGCAACTTAGTAAACTGTCTGAGTAATTCAGTTTGAGCGCATATCTGATTGGAACGGCGCGGATTTTTGTGCCGGTAATATCCCTCGCTATTCATGTCCCATGCCTGGCAGTTGTCTTTCAGATAAATTTTTAATCCTTCGTCGATCACACGCTTTTTGAGTTTTTTGTCGAGTACCGGAAAACACACTTCGATGCGGCGGAAAAAATTCCTGTCCATCCAGTCCGCGCTGGCGAGATAAACGTCATGTTTCAGATTGTTGCGAAAATAGAAGACGCGGGTATGTTCAAGAAAACGTCCGATAACCGAACGCACCCGAATGTTCTCCGATAGCCCGGCCACTCCGGGACGAAGGGCGCATACGCCGCGCACGATCAAATCCACTTTTACCCCGGCTTGCGAAGCTTCGTAAAGCGCGCTGATGGTTTCCGGCTCCAGTAGGGCATTCATCTTGGCAATGATGTGGCCGCGCTTGCCTGTTTGGGCGAGGCGCGTTTCGTTGTGAATGGCGCGCAGCACCTCGGCATGCATAGTGAATGGCGACTGCCAGAGGTGGTTTAGTGCGCGCGCTTTGCCGAGACTGGTGAGTTGGCCGAATACCTCATTCACATCCGAGCAGATTTCCGCATTGCAGGTGAACAAGCCAAAATCGGTATAGAACCTTGCAGTGCGCGGATGATAATTGCCGGTACCCAGATGCACATAGCGGCGCAGCTTGCCGTCCTCGCGGCGCACCACCATCAACATCTTGGCGTGGGTCTTGTGCCCGACCACGCCATACACCACATGCGCACCTACCTCTTCCAGACGGTTCGCCCAATTGATGTTGGCCTCTTCATCGAAGCGCGCCAGCAGTTCGACGACTACGGTCACTTCCTTGCCTTGCTTCGCCGCAGCGATTAACGCTTCCATTAAGGCGGAGTCGACCCCGGTGCGATACACGGTCTGCTTAATGGCGACCACGTTCGGGTCGCTGGCGGCCTGCTGAATGAAATCGATCACCGGTTTGAATGATTGAAAAGGATGGTGCAGCAGCACATCGCCTTTGCGCATTACCTTGAAGATGTCCGCGCCCTTCTTCTGCAATATGCTCGGTACGCTGGGCACGAAAGCAGGGAATTTCAAGTTGTCACGCGCCACCAGACTCGGGATTTCCATCAGCCGGACCAGATTCACCGGGCCACGCACGCGATACAAATCTTCCGGCGCAAGATTAAATTCCCTGAGCAGCAACTCCGCGATTTGCGGCGAGCAGCTGTCGGCAATCTCCAGGCGTACCGCATCGCCAAAATGGCGTTGCGGCAATTCACCCTGCAGGCTGAGGCGCAGGTTTTTCACCTCCTCCTCATCCACGAACAAATTGCTGTTGCGCGTGACGCGAAACTGGAAACAGCCGAGCACCTCCATGCCGCTGAACAATTCGCCGACATGCGCGTGCAGAATCGATGAAAGAAAAACGTAGCCATATTCGCAGCCACTGATCTCGGAAGGCATCAGGATAGTGCGTGGTACCACGCGAGGAGCTTGTACGATGGCGCGGGCAGAATTGCGGCCGAAGGCATCCTTGCCTTGCAATTCCACGGCAAAACACAGGCTCTTGTTGAGCACGCGCGGGAAAGGGTGTGCCGGATCGAGACCAATAGGAGTCAGCACCGGCATTACTTCGCGGAAGAAAAAATCCTTGACCCAGGCACGTTGTGTCTCATTCCAGTCCGGACGGCGCAAGAATTGGATGCCTTGTTCCGCGAGTGCGGGAATGATGTCCGCGTTGAATAATTGATACTGCCGCTCGATCAGCTGATGCGCTTGTTCGCGCACCAGCTTGAGCGACTGCTTGGCCGTCATGCCGTCAGCACCACCAGCGATGCCGCCCAGCTTGATTTGCTCCTTAAGCCCCGCTACGCGTATCTCAAAAAATTCATCGAGATTGCTGCTGACGATGCACAGATATTTCAGCCGTTCCAATAACGGGATGGTCTCATCTTCAGCTTGGGCCAGCACCCGATGATTGAATTCGAGTTGCCCGAATTCGCGGTTCAGGAAATGTTGCGGGGGAAATTTTTTGACCAAGCGCTGCCTCTCCTAATTCTTGGGCGGCACATACCCGTCCGGCATTTTCGCCCCTTCGCCAAAGAAATATTTCTCCATCAGTGTGGCGAGGAATTTGCGCGCCGCCGCATCGGCAAGGTTAAGGCGATTTTCGTTCACCTGCATAGTCTGAAACTTGAGCCAGTCCTGCCAGGCTTGTTTGGAAACATTTTCAAAGATCCGTTGACCCAGCGCGCCCGGGTAGGGTGGGCGATCCAATCCTTCGGCCTCGCGCCCCAGTTTTACGCATTTAACCATTCTTGCCATACCAAACTCCTGCAGCTAATTGTGACGTTGAATTGTGACATTGTGATGAAAATGAAGTGCGCCCTTTTTGCGCACCTCAGGTGGCCGACCAGTTCACGATACCGCTGTAGGCCGTGCCCAGTACCACCAGTCCGAACACGATACGATACCAGGCGAACGCCGTGAAATCGTGCTGGCTGATGTAGCGCAGTAACCAGCGCACACACAGGAACGCACTGATGAACGAAGTAATGCCGCCCACCGCAAACATGCCGAGGTCTTCTGCATGGAACAGGTCGCGATATTTCACTACCTCATAGACGGTTGCGGCGAATAGCGTAGGGATGGCGAGGAAGAAAGAAAATTCCGTTGCCGCCCTGCGCGACAGACCAAAGAACAAGCCGCCGATGATGGTTGCACCGGAACGGGAGGTGCCGGGTATCAGCGCCAAGGCTTGCGCACAGCCCACCTTTAACGCATCCTTCCAACCCATGTCGTCCACTGTTTCGACGCTGATCTTGTGATCGCACTTTTCCGCCCACAGAATAAACAGGCCACCAACGATGAAGGCCAGCGCCACTGGTACCGGTGCGAATAGATGTGCCTTGATTGCCTTGGCGAACAGCAGTCCCAGCACAGCGGCGGGCAGGAAAGCGACGAAGAGATTGGCCGCAAAGCGCTGCGCAGCCTGTTCGCGCGGCAGGCCGCAGACCACCGCCAGAATCTTTGCGCGGTATTCCCAGCAAACCGCCAGAATCGCCGCAAACTGGATCACGATCTCGAACACCTTGCCTTTCTCATCGTTGAAGTCGAGCAAATCACCCGCCAGTATTAAGTGGCCAGTGCTGGAGACAGGGAGAAATTCGGTGAGACCTTCGACGATGCCGAGTAGCGCGGCTTTCAACAATAAAATTAAATCCACTTCATGCCTTCCGATAAATATTGCCGCCCTGTTCCACAAATTCCTCTGACTTCGCTTCCATGCCTTTTTTCAGTGCTTCTTGTTCAGAGAGACCTTCCTTGGCCGCAAAGTCGCGCACGTCCTGGGATATCTTCATCGAGCAAAAATGCGGGCCGCACATCGAGCAGAAGTGCGCGACCTTGGCGGATTCCTTGGGCAAAGTCTCGTCGTGGAATTCGCGCGCCTTGTCCGGGTCGAGGCCGAGATTGAACTGGTCTTCCCAGCGGAATTCGAAGCGCGCCTTGGACAGCGCGTTGTCGCGGATCTGCGCGCCGGGATGGCCCTTGGCCAGGTCGGCGGCATGCGCGGCGATCTTGTAGGTGATGATGCCTTCCTTTACGTCGTCCTTGTTGGGCAGGCCGAGGTGTTCCTTGGGCGTCACATAGCACAGCATCGCGGTGCCGAACCAGCCTATCATCGCGGCACCGATCGCGCTGGTGATGTGATCGTAGCCGGGCGCGATGTCCATTGTCAGCGGGCCCAATGTGTAGAACGGCGCCTCGTGGCACCACTTCAGTTGCAGGTCCATGTTCTCCTTGATCAGGTGCATAGGCACATGGCCGGGGCCTTCGATCATCACCTGCACGTCGTGCTTCCAGGCCACCTGCGTAAGTTCGCCCAGCGTTTTCAGTTCGCCCAGCTGGGCTTCGTCGTTGGCATCGTAGATTGAGCCGGGACGCAGGCCGTCACCGAGCGAGAAGCTCACGTCGTAGGCCTTTATGATCTCGCAGATGTCTTCGAAATGGGTGTAGAGGAAATTCTCCTTGTGATGCGCCAGACACCACTTCGCCATGATCGAGCCGCCGCGCGATACGATGCCGGTCATGCGCTTCGCAGTCATCGGCACATAGCGCAACAGCACGCCGGCATGGATCGTGAAATAGTCCACGCCCTGTTCGGCCTGTTCGATCAGCGTGTCGCGGAAAATCTCCCAGGTCAGGTCTTCGGCCTTGCCGTTCACTTTTTCCAGCGCCTGATAGATCGGCACGGTGCCGATCGGCACCGGCGAATTGCGGATGATCCATTCGCGGGTCTCATGGATGTTTTTGCCGGTGGACAGATCCATCACCGTGTCGCCGCCCCAGCGTATCGCCCAGGTCATCTTTTCGACTTCTTCCTGAATGCTCGAGCCGAGTGCGGAGTTGCCAATGTTGGCATTGATCTTCACCAGAAAGTTGCGGCCTATGATCATCGGCTCGACTTCCGGGTGGTTGATGTTGAGCGGGATGATCGCGCGGCCAACCGCTACTTCGCTGCGCACGAATTCCGGCGTGATCTGTTTGGGCATGAACGCGCCGAAGTTTTCGCCGGGATGCTGTTTCAGCATCATCTCGGAAAGGCCGTCACGCTTTTGGTTTTCTCTGATGGCGATGTATTCCATCTCCGGGGTGATGATGCCGGCGCGCGCATAGTGCATCTGCGACACGTTCTTGCCAGGCTTGGCGCGACGCGGTGCGCGCTTGAGGTCAAAGCGCATCTCGGCCAGTTCGGGATCGTTCAGGCGTTGTTGTCCATAATCGGAGGTGAGCTGGTTCAGTGTTTCGGTGTCGCCGCGCTCGGTGATCCAGCCTTCGCGCAGCGCGGCCAGGCCGGCACGGATGTCGATCTTTACCGCCGGGTCGGTATATGGGCCGGAGCAGTCATACACATAGATCGGCGGATTGATCTCCGCGCCCATACTGGCGGGAGTTTCGGCCTGCGATATCTCGCGCATCGGCACCAGCAGATCGGGGCGGCTGCCTTGCACGTACACTTTGCGCGAATTCGGCAAGGGCTTGACCGCCGCTGCATCGACGTGCGCGGCTTCGGCGCTAAACTTAGGCACGATAAATTTGGGATTGGCGTTCATGATGATGCTCCAAAAATAACGGGGAGCATCGGTGGATGCTTCCCTTTGCGGCATTACCCGTACAGGTTCAAAGGGTGTATCTCACTCCGCCTTTTTAGCAATGCTTGCGAAGACCCCTAGCTGAGGACGCAAGGTAAAGCAAAGACCGGGCAAAAGCAAGGGCGCAACCAGCCTTCATCCAAGCCAATGTCATTGAGCAGCCGAGCTAGCCTTGCTATACTCCATGACAAATATTCAATAATGATGCCGGACTTGGGAGAGGAGAATGCTGGATATGGAACAGGCGCGCTTCAATATGATAGAGCAGCAGATACGCCCATGCGAAGTGCTGGAGGGACGCATTCTGGAATTGCTCAAACACGTGCGCCGCGAGCATTTTGTGCCGGAGGACAAGCGCGAAATGGCTTTCATGGATATGGAAATCCCATTGGGTCATGGTGTATTCATGTGGCAGCCCAAGCTGGAAGCGCGTACCGTGCAAGAGTTACACCTTAGCCGCAGCGACAAGGTGCTGGAGGTGGGTACAGGGAGTGGCTATTTGACGGCGCTGCTCTCTATGTTGGCGGGGCATGTGACCTCGGTCGAGATTGTGCCGGAATTGAGCGCGATGGCCAAGAAACACCTGCACGCTTACCATCGCGGCAACATTGCACTGGAAGTTGGCGATGCGGCGCGCGGCTGGGGCGGTGGTATGAAAGGCTCTGGCACCGGCACGAACTATGATGTCATCGTGCTGACAGGTTCGACGCCGGTGCTGCCGCCAGCGTTTCAGAACAGCCTAAATGTGGGCGGGCGGTTGTTCGCTATCGTCGGCGATGCTCCGGTGATGGAAGCCAGGTTGATCACTCGCATTGCAGCGGATACATTTGAGACTGTCAATATCATGGAAACTAGCGTGGCGCCATTGCAAAATGCGCTGCAGCCCAAGCGTTTCGTATTCTGATTTCTTCAATCGGGATTGCGCAACGCAGCGGTAGTCTGTAGTATTAGAATATCCTAATATATAGGGTTGCGCAAAAACCGATGAAATTAAAACAGCTTTTCTTGGTAATTTTGTTGGCCGCAAATAGCGGTGCTCAGGCTGCCGATTTGTTGGAAACATTTCATGCTGCGCAGGCCAACGATCCGGTGTTTGCAGCTGCGCGTGCCACGCAGCAAGCCGGTCAGGAAAAATTATCGCAAGGCCGATCATTGCTGGCACCCTCGATCAGCTTCAGTGCGAACAGCACGTTTAACGATCTGACTACGCAATATAACCCGGCAGTACCCCCCATATTTACCGGCGGCGAAAATCGTTATAACAGCCACGGCTACGGCGTGACTTTGGTGCAGCCGTTGCTCCGCCAACAAAATTGGCTGGCATATAGCGAGTCCGAATTGCAGGCCGCGCAGGCCGGGATGCAGCTCAAGATCGCCGAGCAGGATTTGATCCTGCGCGTCGCGCAAGCCTACTTCGACGTGCTGATCGCGCAAGATAGCGTGCAGCTGGTCGAGGCGCAAAAGATTGCCATCTCTGAGCAGCTTGAACAGGCCAAGCGCAACTTCGAGGTGGGCAGCGCCACCATCACCGACACGCTTGAGGCGCAAGCCCGTTATGACTTGACCGGCGCACAGCTGATCGCGGCGCAGAACAATCTGGAAATAAAACGCAGCGCCTTGCAGCAACTGATCAATGCGATGCCGAAGGAGCTTAAGCCGCTTGGCAAGGAACTCACGCTGGTATCACCACAGCCCGCAGATATGGAAAAGTGGGTGGAGACCGCGCAATTGAATAATTTGCAGCTCGCCATCGCGCAGGCGGGCGCCGAGATCGCCGAGAAAGAAGTTACACGAAATCGCGGCGGGCATTACCCGACCGTGGATCTGGTGGCGAATTATTCACAAACCAATGCCAATGGCGGCAGCTTCGGCGTGGGTACCGATACCACCAACAAGAGCGTCGGCGTGCAATTGAATATTCCGCTGTTCCAGGGTGGTGCGGTGAATTCAAAATGGCGCGAAGCAGAAGCCAATCATGAGCGCGCCAAGCAGGAACTGGAAAATGCCCGCCGCAACGTCGCGCAACAAACCCGCCAAGCCTATCTCGGAGTGGTCAGCGGCATCGCTCAAGTCAATGCATTACAGCAAGCACTGGCTTCCAGCGAAAGCGTATTGGAGGCCAGCAAGCTGGGACACGAAGTCGGCGTGCGCACCAACCTCGATGTGCTGAATGCGCAGCAACAACTTTTTTCCACGCGGCGTGATCTGTACCAGGCTCAATACAATTACCTTCTCAGTCAGCTGCGCCTGAAACAGGCGGTGGGTTCATTGGGCGAAGATGACCTGAGCAAAGCCAATCAGGCGCTCCACTAGCAGTTACAAGGTAAAAGAGGCAAAGTACAAGAAAAAATCTCACGGCCTTGAGCTTTACCCCTTGCTCCTTGAATCCTGCCCCTGCTTTTGAACTTGACAGCTTCCGGCTGCAGCTGTTTAAATGCGTGCTGTTCATTTGCTGAACGCACCTCATGTTCGACGATATCACCAGCTTCGGCTTACTCAAAACACTGGAAAATAATCCCAGTCTTTCCCAAAGAGATTTGGCGAAACGTCTGGGCATCAGTCTTGGCAAAGTCAATTTCTGCCTCAATGCGCTGGTCGAAAAAGGCTGCCTGAAGGTCAATAATTTCCGCAATAGCGATAACAAGCTGGCCTATGCCTACCTGCTTACCCCGCACGGGGTTGAAGAGAGAGCACGCATGACGGTACTTTTTCTCAAATTCAAAATGCAAGAATATGAACAACTGCGCGTGGAGATTAAAGAATTGAAACGCGAAGCCGAACAAAAAGGCTTGCTGGAGAACGTTCATGAGTGATCGCAAGATTCAGGCGGCCAAACGCGGCTACGGCGAAGGTCGAGTCAACAGTTACGCATCAAAGAAAGCGAAGCATGATTAATTCCCAGCTTGCCAGAAAAGGCATCATCCTCGCCGGCGGTTCCGGCACGCGTCTGCATCCGGTTACCCTGGCGGTATCCAAGCAACTGCTGCCCATCTACGACAAGCCGATGATCTACTATCCGCTGTCCACGCTGATGCTGGCGGGGATACGCGACATCCTGATCATCTCCACGCCGCAGGACACGCCGCGCTTCCAGCAATTGCTGGGCGACGGCAGCGCGTGGGGACTGAATCTGCAATATGCCGTGCAACCTTCGCCGGACGGTTTGGCACAGGCCTTCATCATCGGACGTGACTTCATCGGCAAGCACCCTTCCGCGCTGGTGCTGGGTGACAACATTTTTTACGGTCATTCCTTCCAGCATCAGTTGGCCAACGCGGCCCAGCGCGCAACAGGCGCGACGGTGTTCGCCTACCATGTGCGCGACCCGGAGCGTTACGGCGTGGTCGAGTTCGATGCGAACGGGCATGCTATTTCGCTGGAAGAAAAACCCGCGCAGCCCAAATCCAACTATGCCGTCACCGGCCTGTACTTTTACGACAACGCCGTCGTGGATATCGCCGCCCACCTCAAACCTTCCGCGCGCGGCGAACTGGAAATCACCGATGTCAATCGCATCTATCTTGAGCGCAGCAAGCTGTCCGTTGAAATCATGGGGCGCGGCTACGCCTGGCTGGACACCGGCACACATGAATCGCTGCTCGAAGCCAGCCAGTTCATCCAGACCATAGAACACCGCCAGGGACTCAAAATCGCCTGCCCCGAAGAGATCGCCTATCACATGGGATTTGTCGATGCCGCACAACTGGAGAAGCTCGCCGCGCCTTTACTAAAGAGCGGCTATGGCGCCTACTTGATGCGGGTGCTCAAAGAAAAAGATATACCAGAATGAAAATTATTCAAACTGCCATCCCTGACCTGTTGATCATCGAACCCAAGGTGTTTGGTGATGATCGCGGCTTTTTTTTCGAGAGCTTCAATCGGCGCAGATTTGCCGAGCTGACCGGACGGGATGCAGATTTCGTGCAGGACAACCATTCGCGCTCAGCCCAAAACGTGCTGCGCGGATTGCACTACCAGATCCAGCACCCCCAAGCAAAGCTGGTACGCGTAGTGCAAGGTGCAGTGCTCGATGTCGCAGTGGATATCCGGAAAAGCTCACCAACTTTCGGAAAGCATGTTGCATTGGAATTGTCTGCCGACAACAAGCTCATGTTGTGGATACCGGAAGGATTTGCGCATGGCTTCCTTGTCCTGACAGAGAGCGCAGAGTTTTTGTACAAGACCACTGACTACTGGTTTCCTGAGCACGAACGTTGCATACGCTGGAATGATCCGACGCTGGGGATAGATTGGAAGCAGCAAACTGCTCCTGCCGTTTCCGGTAAAGATGCGCAAGGCAAAAGTTTTAGTGATGCGGAGTTGTTCGCATGAGCTATCCGTGCGCCAATTATCCACCTTGCCTGCGTCATTAATGCGTAATGTGCCTGTAGCATCATCCGTTAAATCATCATAAATAACCCATGAGCATTTCGATATGAAACTAATCCCAACGATCTTATGCGGCGGCGCAGGCTCTCGCCTCTGGCCGGTTTCCCGTGAGTTACATCCCAAGCCCTTTATCCGCCTGGCGGACGGGCAAAGTCTGTTGCAGAAGGCATGGCTGCGCGGAGTGACACTCCCGAATGTCGTCGAAACACTGACCGTCACCAACCGCGAACTATTTTTTAAAACCGTCGACGAATATCGTGAATTGGCCAGCGCCGACCAAAAAGAAATATCAAACAGCTTTATTCTCGAACCCTTTGGCCGCAACACCGCCCCCGCCGTCGCTGCTGCTGCGCTGCGCGTGGCGCAAACCCACGGCGAAGACGCGCTGTTGCTGGTGCTGGCTGCCGACCATCTGATTACCGACCAAGCGGCTTTTGCACAAGCTGTTGCAAAGGCCACGCAGCTGGCCGCGCAAGGAAAGCTCGTTACTTTTGGTATCCAGCCGGAAGCGCCGGAAACCGGCTATGGCTACATCGAAACGGATGGCAATGCCGTGATTCGTTTCGTCGAAAAACCCAGCCTGGAAAAAGCCCGGGAATATGTAAACTCGGGCCGCTACCTGTGGAACTCCGGCATGTTCTGTTTTTCCGCCGGAACCATGCTGCGCGAAATGGAGCAGCACTGCCCGGCCATCCTTGCTGCCATGCGCACCTGCATGGCCAAATCTCGTATAGCAGAAGGCAAAGGATTTACCCAGGTTGATCTTAATCCTGAAACGTTTGAACAAGTAACCGACGACTCCATCGACTATGCGGTCATGGAAAAATCCGCCAGTGTGGCCGTCGTGCCGTGCAACATCGGCTGGGGAGATATCGGTTCCTGGGTCGCGATGGGCGACCTGATCGAACCTGACGTCAAAGGCAATCGCATCGAAGGCGAGGCAATATTGCACGACGTGGCCAACTGTTATATCCAGAGCAATGACAGGCTGGTCGGTGCGGTGGGTGTCGATAACCTCATCATCATCGATACTCCCGATGCCTTGCTGGTGGCCGACCGCAACCGCGCCCAGGATGTCAAACATCTGTATGCCAGCCTGAAAGCACAGGGCCACGAAACGTACAAGCTGCACCGTACCGTGCATCGCCCTTGGGGTACTTACACAGTGCTGGAAGAGGGGCCGCGCTTCAAGATCAAGCGCATCGAGGTCAAGCCGGGCGCCAGCCTCAGCCTGCAAATGCACCACCACCGCAGCGAACACTGGATCGTCGTCAGCGGCATGGCGCGCGTGGTGAACGGCGACAACGAGCTGTTCGTCAACACCAATGAATCCACCTACATTCCCGCCGGCCACAAACATCGCCTGGAAAATCCCGGAGTGGTTGATCTGGTGATGATCGAAGTGCAGAGCGGCGAATATCTGGGTGAAGACGACATCGTCCGCTTTGACGACAAATACGGCCGGGTAGCGCAATGAGTCTCGCCTGCTTCAAGGCCTACGACATCCGTGGCCGTCTGGGCGATGAACTCAACGAAGACATCGCGTACCGGATAGGCCGTGCCTATGCGCAGCACTTAAGCGCCAAGCGTGTGGTGGTCGGCGGCGATGTGAGACTGACCAGCGAGTCGTTGAAACAGGCGCTGGCCAACGGCCTGATGGACGGCGGCGCAGACGTCATCGACATCGGCATGACCGGCACCGAAGAGGTTTATTTCGCGGCTTTCCATCTGGATGTGGATGGCGGCATTGAGGTCACTGCCAGCCATAATCCCATGGACTACAACGGCATGAAGCTGGTGCGCCGTGGCGCTCGTCCGATCAGCGGCGATACCGGTCTCAAGGCGATCCAGTCACTGGTAGAGGCCAACCAGTTTGCGCCTGCAGTCCGGCGCGGCACATTGACCCGATCCTCGATCATCGATCCTTATGTTGATCACCTGTTGACTTACCTTAGCTCAGCAGCGCTCAAGCCGCTCAGGCTGGTGGTCAATGCTGGCAACGGTGCGGCCGGTCATGTGGTCGATGCGCTGGAGGCTCGCTTCAAACAGCTCAATGCACCGGTCACTTTCATCAAGGTGCATCATCAGCCGGACGGCAACTTTCCGAACGGCATTCCGAATCTGCTGCTGCCGGAAAACCGTGCGGCGACGGCAGACGCTGTCAAGGCACATAAGGCCGACATGGGCATCGCCTGGGACGGCGACTTCGACCGCTGCTTCCTGTTTGATGAGAACGGCGAGTTTATCGAAGGTTATTACATCGTCGGCTTGCTGGCCGAGGCCTTCTTGATCAAGCATCAGGGCGAAAAAATCATCCACGATCCGCGCCTGACCTGGAATACCATAGCCATGGTGGAGCAGGCCGGCGGCATCGCGATACAAAGCAAAACCGGCCATGCCTTCATCAAGGAGCGCATGCGCGCCGAAAATGCGATTTACGGCGGCGAGATGAGCGCGCACCATTACTTTCGCGACTTCGCTTACTGCGACAGCGGCATGATTCCCTGGCTGCTGGTGGCCGAACTGCTCAGCATCAGCGGCAAGAAGCTCTCGCAACTGGTGGGCGAACGCATAGCGGCCTACCCGTGCAGCGGCGAGATCAACTACCGGGTGAGCAACATGGCGCAGACCATAGAGCGCGTATTGCAACACTACCTTAATCCCTCGCCCTCCGGGAGAGGGGATGGGGTGAGGGACGCCATTCCAACCATCGACCGCACCGATGGCATCAGTGCCGAGTTCCCTCAATGGCGTTTTAATATTCGTGGCTCGAACACCGAGCCACTGCTCAGGCTGAACGTGGAAACGCGGGGAGATATTGCGGCGGTACAGCAACATGTGAAAACGATAGAAGCATTGATCGGGAACGCCGGTTGATGAATCTCATGCCGAATCAATACGCGCGGGGGGCTTGTGACAGAGTCTGATCGCCCGATTGAGGTGTTGCGCAACATTCCCGAGCTTGAGCTCGTAGTTCTTCACGCGGCTTGCCTTGATTCTTTACATACCGCTCTACCACCTTCCATTCGCCTCGTTCCCGAACTGTCGCCACATAGTAGCCATCCGTCCAAAACTGCCCGCCCCACAACGCTCTCTTTACGCTCGGCTTCCCTCGAAATATCTCCCGCGCCGTAAGACTTTTGAACACCCTCACTATTTGCCCAGGCGCCACCTTCGGATGCCCCGCGCACAGTATGTGGATGTGGTCACGATCACATCCAATCTGCTCAAATTCTATATCGTAGCGTTCCTCTATTCCGCATGCCGTCTCAACAATAATCCGCTCAACGTCCTCATCCAGTAACGCTTTCCGATATTTCACCGGGAACACTATGTGATAGTGTATTTGCCACGCACAGTGGCTGCTCTTCTTTACTCGTCCTTCTTCCATCCCTTCATTTTAGCGGTGTCCCCGCAGCAAGACTGCGGGGAATTACAAGTTGATGGGCTGGCTCGCTTGGAGCACACAGAAATGCTCAGGCACAAAATTGCCGGGGCAACCGGGATACATCCGGATAAGCTGGACTTGATCGACATTCCGACAGCTCGCCTGGCTATGCGTGCAGTGATCGCTGAAGAAGGTATCGCCCTCAAGGGCGAAGATACCCTGGCTTGGAGCCATTACCTTACCCGGACATGGGGAGAGCTGGAAGACTATTACTGGAGGCAAAATCATGCGGCGTGAGCTGTATCAGGCAGAATGCAAGCGCATTGCCAGCGAACAAACTGCTCTGCTGGACGAGGCAAGGCAGCGGATTATGTCGGGTGCTTCCCTTTCGCGCCTGGAGCAAAGTGGCATGCTGCATGCCCTGCAAGTTCTGGTGGAAAATGCCATCGGAAAATCAAAACACCTGCTCAAATTGGCCGGTGTATCGGTGCCCGTATCGGCCTACGATGCTTTTGCCAGTCTTGAGCGGCATGGCGACATCACACTGCAAGAATTGCAGCAGTGGAATTCTGCACTGGGCATGGGCAACCGGATTGTGCATGATTACATGAACATCGATATGGGCGTTATTTACGGACTGGTCAGCAACGATCATTACCGATTTATCGCTGCATTTTGCGCAAACCGATGCAGGCAGTGTCCAAATGAAGGTTTGTTGATGTGGCCAATCTTAACTGGGCTCGAGTTGCTGTGCGCACAAGCTGGGGTAGCCGTTGGATGCGGCGTGAGCAATAAAATTACTGACACGGAGTTGTTAATATGATTAATCCGCATGCGCAGCATCCGACTTCACTGACAGCGCTGGCACACAGTTTGTTGCGGCATCGCGACCTGATCGCGCAGATGACCCGTCGGGAGGTGATGGGCCGATATCGCGGTTCCATCATGGGAATGGCATGGTCGTTCTTTAATCCGGCAGGATGTCGATCCTTGCCATAGTACCGGTAGGCATCGCGCGCGATTCGATGTTGCGCATCATCAAAGGCGGCAATTTCGAACTGTGCGGTAGTGATAAGCTCATCAAGAAGAGCAAGCCCGGCTTCTCCTTTTTTGCTTTCCATGACGATGGATGCCTCAAGGAAAGAGACATCACTTATGATGCAAGGGAAAGATGCGGCAAGTGTAGCGGAGAGTATTTCGGCATCCGGCTCATTCAGGAGAATCGCAATCAGCGCCGAAGTATCGACAACCATTTTTACTGGGGCAATCCATTTTTGCCGTAACCGAGTATTTCGTCCGCACTGCGTGAATCCAGATCAGGAAGAGACTTACAACGTGCGGCGATTTTTAGTATAGCGTCGCGAGTAATGGCGGTTGTGTTATGTGTTTTCAGGCTGATTAATTGCGCTTCGAGGGCGTGGACGATCGCATCGGGGATGGTGCCGCCGATCTTTTGTGCGAGTTCCTGCGCGAGTTGCTCGGCTTTCGGGTCTGTAATTACCAAGGACATAAATCCGCTATAAAGGATACGGTGGGATTATTCAACCCAACGAATTGCGTCATCAAAAATCTGAGTGAATGTCCTTTTCACACCCGCTGAGAGGGAGGCAATATGAGGTTAACAAAGAGCGACTGTCTTGATGTTTTTACTCTTGAGGTGTTTCCCTTGAGGATATGGTCGTACAGGTGGCCGCAGGCGTGAGTTAACCTTGAACTTGCAAGGGTTTGCGGCTATGCTTGCGACTTTATGCGTGCCGGGCAACCCATCGCAGGAGCTTCATGGCAGGGCTGTAATTGTCGGGCGTATTGGGAACATTTTTATTTTTTAACAGGGTGGAAGTAATGAAGAAAGCATTGATAACAGGGATTACCGGTCAAGACGGCGCCTATCTCGCCGAGTTGCTGCTGGGCAAAGGCTATGAAGTGCATGGCATCAAGCGCCGCGCCTCGCTGTTCAACACCGACCGCATAGACCACCTGTACCAGGACCCCCATGTCAGCAACCGCAACTTCGTGCTGCACTATGGCGACCTGACCGACTCCACCAACCTGATCCGCATCATCCAGCAAGTACAACCGGACGAGATCTACAACCTCGCCGCGATGAGCCATGTCGCGGTATCGTTCGAGACCCCCGAATACACCGCCAACGCCGACGGCATCGGCACGCTGCGCATCCTCGAAGCCATCCGCATCCTCGGCCTGGAAAAGAAGACCCGCTTCTACCAGGCCTCCACCTCAGAACTGTACGGCCTGGTGCAGGAAATCCCGCAGAAAGAAACCACCCCGTTCTACCCGCGCAGCCCGTATGCCGTGGCCAAGATGTACGCCTACTGGATCACCGTCAACTACCGCGAAGCCTACGGCATCTACGCCTGCAACGGCATCCTGTTCAACCATGAGAGCCCGATCCGCGGCGAAACCTTCGTCACCCGCAAGATCACCCGCGCGCTGTCGCGCATCAAGCTCGGCCTGCAAGACTGCCTGTACCTGGGCAACATGGACTCGCTGCGCGACTGGGGCCACGCCAAGGACTACGTCGAAATGCAATGGCTGATGCTGCAGCAGGACAAACCCGAAGACTTCGTGATCGCCACCGGCGTGCAATACAGCGTGCGCGACTTCGTCGATGCCGCCGCCGAAGAACTGGGCATCAAAGTGCGCTGGGCAGGCAAGGGCGTCGACGAGAAGGGTTACGATGGTTCAGGCAAATGCATCGTCCAGGTCGACCCGCGCTACTTCCGCCCCACCGAGGTCGAGACCCTGCTGGGTGACCCGGCCAAGGCCAAACAGAAGCTGGGCTGGACGCCCAGGATCACCTTCAAGGAACTGGTGGCAGAGATGGTCAGAGAAGACCTCAAGAGTGCCGAGCGAGACGAGCTGGTCAAGAAGCACGGCTTTGCCGCGTACGATTACCACGAGTGACGCGGTTGCGAATAGTAGGGTTGCCGCACCGAACGGGATTTATGCTTTGCCTGCTCAATCGTGGTACATGAAGCAGCCAGTCACAAGACGAAAGGGTTTGGGTTCAATGCGACTGGCCGAAAAAACATGGCAAATCATCAAGGGCGAAGTGGTCAGCCAGCTTGGATCGAAGTTGACTGCCCAGAGGAAATCCTGCTCGGCCTACATTTGGATGCCGAACAGTTCGGTGAGCTGGTTGAGTTGGGAGCAGCCATTGTACTTTTCCGCGAAAAAATGACTTCCGGCGTGGCGGCTCGCTGGCGGAACATTGCGCGTGTACATTTTCTTTTGAAAGTTATGCGAGAAAGTTTGGCGACACTTCTGGAAGACAATGAAGATAACTTTACCGGGGAGACTCCACTGTTGTGATTGTCTATCCAACACTACGCCCTTCATCGCGTTCGCAAGTATTGGGCAATTGGAACTTTTGCCGAAAGATATTCAGCAAGGTATACGTTGCCGAAGCCGTGGTCGAAGAATGCGAAGAATGCGAAGAAGGTGGGCGCATCTTGGTGTCTGATCTCAGGCAGATGGATCGGGTTCAGCCCGTTCAAGATGAAATTGATATATAAAGGGACGGGTGCGCAGGAGGCCAATGCATTCGGAGCAAGACTGGATATAACTTAATAAGAACAGCATGAGTGCCGAGAACACCATCATTGTTGGCGAGAAGAGCGCACACCATTATTTCCGTGACTTCGTCTATCGAGACAGCGGTATGATTCCGTGGCTGCGGGTGAACGAAATCGAAGCTTATATTAAATTGGTTAATAATCCATATTTTTATCAGAAGGCGCGTCATGCAAATAGGCGCTAAACATCCTCTCACACCGAGGGCCATGTTTAGCGGACTCTTCTTGCACAGAGAGCTGTTATGGGAACTCGTTAGACGGGATTTTATCGGGCGTTACAAAGGCTCGATTATGGGTGTTGCCTGGTCGCTGTTTAGTCCTCTACTCATGTTGGCAATCTATACGGTTGTATTTAGCGTTGCCTTCAAGGCTAGATGGGGTTTGGGCGAAGAAAGCAAGGTGGCGTTTTCCCTCGTTCTTTTCTCGGGCATGATCGTTCACAGTTTTTTTGCCGAATGCCTTAACCGTGCGCCAGGACTAATAACCAGCCATCCCAATTACGTCAAAAAGGTGGTATTTCCCCTTGAAATATTGCCGTGGATGGCGCTCTTCTCTGCCCTTTTACATTTTCTTGTGAGCTTCTGCGTTCTGCTGGTCTTTTGTCTCTTGGGTGGGGTGACAGTACACATAGGGGCTTTACTTATTCCGATACTTCTCCTGCCATTAATTTTGATGGTGATGGGTTTGTCCTGGATTCTGGCTTCGCTTGGGGTTTACATGCGTGACCTTGCGCAAATTATCGGCATGGTCACTACCGTAGCGTTATTTATTTCGCCTGTCTTTTACCCCATCGAGAATCTTCCAGAAGCATACCGGGCACTGATTACATTGAATCCCATTGCTTTGCCGGTTGTTCAACTTCGCGATGCCATGCTCTGGGGTAAGCATCTACAATGGGATGCGTGGTTAGCTAGCTTGGGTATCGGGATTGCAATCAGTTATTTTGGTTATTGGTGGTTCCAAAAAACACGTCGAGGATTTGCCGATGTCATCTGACGAAATCGTGATCGACGTACGCAACCTCAGCAAGCGTTATGAAATTTACGCTACGCCTAGAGACAGACTGAAACAGCTTATCATGCCGGGTCTGTACCAAGCGGTCAATCGCACGGCTGCCGCGCTAAGAATTGCGGAAAACCGTGAACCACCACATTACTTCCGCGAATTCTGGGCGCTGAACGATGTTTCGTTTCAGGTAAGGCGTGGTGAAACTCTAGGCATCATCGGGCGCAATGGCAGCGGCAAGAGTACCCTGTTACAGATTCTTGCTGGCACTTTGGCACCGACGAGCGGGGAAGCTACTGTAACAGGCAGGGTCGCCGCATTACTGGAACTGGGGAGCGGTTTCAATCCGGAATTTACTGGACGGGATAACGTTTTTCACAATGGGCGCATCCTGGGTCTCAATAAAAAAGAAATCGAAGCGCGCTACGACCAAATCGCCGAATTTGCCGGCATTGGAGAGTTTATTGACGAGCCCGTAAAGACTTATTCAAGCGGCATGTTTTTACGACTTGCTTTTGCGGTGCAGGCGCATATTGATGCTTCCATCGTCATTATTGACGAGGCGCTGGCGGTGGGGGACGTATTCTTTCGCCAAAAGTGTTATGCGCGTCTGGAACAATTGAAAACGGCGGGTGCCGCGATTTTGCTTGTATCGCACTCAATGCCGGATATAGAACAATATTGCGAGAGGGCTGTGTTATTAGATCATGGCAAAGCAAAATTTGTAGGGGATTCAAGCGAGGCGGCCAAACTCTATTATTTATTACACCAACCAACAGATGTTGCTCCGGAACAGGGAGAGCTACGTCCCGTTTTAGATTTTGTAAGGGGGGAAGACAGCTCATCTGGTGATGATTCGTGGATAACCGATTCAATATTTAACGATGCTTCTCCATTAACGCAAGTCAGCAATGGGATGGCAATTTGTACGAGATACGCTATTTGTGATCTTCAAGGAAATCCCCGCACGAGTTACGCTCAGGGTGAAGTGGCGGTTTTTTATTATGAGTTTAAATTACTTAAACCTATTTTTGTGCCACTTAGTGGAATCGTTATTCAAAACGACAAGGGAATTTTAGTGCATGGAAAAGGTTCGTTGGAATATGGCGTCGATGTACCGGATTATATCCAAGCCGGGACCTTGATCCGTTGTAAGCAAAGTATTGAGTTAAAGCTGGCCGTGGGGGAATACACCTTTGAATTTGGGCTGGCTAGCATTGACTCAAATAGCTACAAGGAAAGGGCATCCTTAAGTCACGATGAACTTCATGCACGGGTTGTTCGTATTTGTCATCTGCCAAGTGCTGGCGTGATAAGGGTCAATTTGCGAAAAGAGCGCCAGGGATCACAACTGACGCACCACGGTGTTGCAGATTTGCCTGGAAATTTTCAATACACCTATTCTGACAAAGCCGAGAGTTTGTGATAAAGACAGTGCCATTGCTATCTGGGGGGCGTTTCAGGCGCTTTGCTGACTACTTTTTCTGCCCATTTTATGAGGTTAGCAATGATTAAACGCATTGGCATTAACACTGAGATTTCGGGTACTCTGGAGATACGCAAGGAGGGTGGATCAATAGATATCGGCAACGATTGCCTTATCGAGGGTTACGTTGTTTGTGAGAATGAAACAAGCAAAATCCGTATCGGAAATAACGTTTACATCGGCGGATCAACTGTCATAGATTGTGCCGGCTCAATAACGGTTGAAGACGATGTATTGATTTCATACCATGTTACGATCTCGGACACAGATGGGCATAGCACGAGATTGAGTGTTCGGAAAAATGATTTGCAGGCTTTTAGGCAAGGGAAAGTCGATTGGGGCGCCATCCCTATTGAAAGCATTGTGATTGGGCGAGGGGCTTGGATTGGGGCGAGATCAATAATATTAAAAGGAATTTCGATAGGGGAAGGGGCAATAATCGGTGCCGGTTCTGTGGTTACACATGATGTCCCGGCATGGCATGTTGTTGCCGGCAATCCAGCGCGCGTAATAAGGAAAATTGAGGAGTCGGAAAAATGAGAGCATGTTGGTGCGGTGTCAATAATTTATTGCCGTTTAGCCCCGAGTATTCGGTGTGCGGTGCTTGTGGCACCTTGGTTTCACAAAACAGCCTGTCTGATGAACAGTTGCAAGTTAACAATGACGACACGGATTTCTACGGCAAGCAATATTGGCTGGATCACCAGAAACAGGATCTCGGTTTTCCTGATATACAGGCTCGCTCCAGAAACGATCTGCCAGAGCGCAATCTGCATTGGCTCAAAGCGTTATTGAAATACCGGTTGCCGCCAGCGGAAGTGCTGGAACTCGGTTGCGCCCACGGCAGTTTTGTTGCTTTGATGCGGCAGGCAGGCTATCAGGCCTCCGGCGTCGAAATGAGTCCGTGGGTGGTTGATTTCGCCCAGAAGACCTTTGGTGTGCCAATATCGGTTGGGCCGGTGGAGAATCTCGACATTAAGTCAGGCAGTCTTGACGTGATTGCCTTGATGGATGTATTGGAACATTTGCCGGATCCCATAGCAACGATGCGGCTTTGTCTCGAACTGCTCAAGCAGGACGGCATGCTGCTGATCCAGGCTCCGCAGTTCAAGGAAAATATGCGTTACGACGAGTTGGTCGAGTCCAAAGGCGCCTTTCTGGATCAACTAAAATCTGATGAGCATCTTTACCTCTTCAGCGAACGCTCAGCAACAGAACTTTTCCGGCGACTTGGCGCAGAGCATATCTATTTCGAACCCGCAATCTTTTCCCATTACGACATGTTTTTTGTGGTGAGCCGGTCTCCGCTACAGGTTAATGCATCCGAGAAGATCGAAGCGGCACTCCTGGCAACGCCAAACGGGCGGCAGGTTTTGGCATTGCTGGATATGGAAAAAACACTCCGTAAGAATATTGATGAATTAAGAGCAGATGCCACTTCTCAGATCCATATCCTTACCAATTGGGTGCAGGAAGCACGGAACGAGGCAACGACACTCCGGAATACATTTTCTCGCCCAATTCTGAGGATTGCACTTAGACTTTCAGAAATCCAAAGTAGTTTAGCAAGGAAAATTTTTGGCGGCGGAGGTTGATAAGCCAAGAAAAACATTTGACGAGGATTTCAGTAATAACTCCCCCGTTAAATCAAGGCTGCTATCTACGACAGTGCATCGACCCGATTTTTTCGCAGGATTGCCAGTGCCTTGAGGTTCTAATCATCGACGGCGTCTGCGCCGATGGGTCGTTCCAATGATCAAAGAATAAAGGGCTCTGATTTATGGATACGATTATCGAGCATTGCAACATCTGTGCAGTCTGTACGTCCTGGCATCCATGCGGGAATATGCGACGGCCAAAACAGCGTCAGGTTTTTTGCACGGGTGAGGGTATTTTGACAAATAACGATAAACCATTATGGTTTACCAATGAGTTCTGGGGGCTGCTATTTTTGGACATGCAATATTATTTTGCAAAACAGTATTGAGGATGGGTTTGACGGACCGTATCCGTTCGCGGCAGAGTTTGGCGAAAGGCCCCAAAAACTGTATGAGCGTTTTACAACAGAGCGGATATGTTCCATCGTGAGTCGGAAGAAAGGGTTGTTGTCATGAAAATAGGTCTTGATCTTAGGCAGATTGTACTGGGTGCCGGAGGTGGGATTTCACAACTGGTTAAAGGTGTTTGCGAACACATGTTCGCGCTTTATCCCGAGCATCAGTTTATGGTCTTCTGTACGCCATTCAATAGGAGCCTGATTGAGTATGAGGCGGAACATGTCCGCTATTTTAGTTTGCCGATAGCCAACTACTTTCAGCATCTGGATCACATAGCAACGGATGAAAATATAGACGTTCTATTTCGTGCTTATCCCATGGAAGATACTTTGCAGTTTCCGCTCAGGAAGCAGATATTTTTGATTCCGGATAATCAGCACGAAACATTCCCAGAGTTCTTTTCTTCCGAGGTTCTGCGCATTCGCCGGGCCGCTTTTTCCAAAGCGCTTTCCGGTGCAGGAGCAATTGGCACGATTTCCGAATTTGCACGAAAGGCATTACTCGATTTTCCGGATACTCGCTGCAAGGACATGTTTCTGATGGAGCCTTCGTTACAGACTGTTCACGGACTTGGAAAGGGTGACGGAAGGTTGAGTGACTCGGAGCGTGCGCTCATTCCTCGGGGCGATTATTTTCTGTTTCCAGCCAATCTATGGAAACATAAAAATCACACAAGATTGCTCCAAGCTTTCCGACGATTTAGAGAAAAAACCGGGCGCAATGACATCCCTCTCATTTTGACGGGCCATCCAGCCGGGTGGGCAGAGTTGTCGAGAGATTTTCTGGATTTGCCTGTCACTCACTTGGGGTTTGTTCGACCGGAACTTCTGCGAGTGCTTTTGGAGCGTGCTCGCGCCCTGGTATTTTTCTCTCTTTACGAAGGATTCGGGATGCCACTGCTGGAAGCCTTCGATGCCGGAACTCCCGTCGTTTGCAGCAATGCCGCGAGCCTTCCCGAGGTAGGCGGAGATGCCGTTCTGACATGTGATCCAACAGATGTTGAGGCGATGGCTACACTTCTGGAACATATCCTCGTGGATGACAAATTGAGAGAAACGCTCGTGCGACGTGGCAGGGATCGCTTGGGTGTTTATTCGTGGGATAAGTCCGCACATAATTTGATGGCGGCCTGCGAACGGGTCAAGGTCGCATCAACGCATTTGACGGAAGCTCATTCCGGAATTCAGGAACCTCTACCCTTAGTATCTATCGTGACGCCTTCCTACAATCAGGGGCGTTTTATCAAGCGGACAATCGAGAGCGTGCTCACGCAGAGTTATCCTAAAATCGAGTATGTGGTGATTGACGGTGGCTCTAAGGATGAAACTATCGAGATACTACGCAGTTATGGGAATCGCTTTGATTGGATATCGGAACCTGATCACGGTCAGACCGATGCCATCAACAAAGGCATGACCCGCGTTAACGGTGAGATTCTGGCGTATCTGAACTCCGACGATATTTTGACTCCAGGCGCCATTGAGCGGGTTGTTATTTTCTTTCAGCAGCATCCGGATTGCGATATGGTCTACGGGAACGCGGACTATATCGACGAAGAAGATAGGGTAACCGGAAGCTATAAGACGGATGATTATTCGTTCAACCGGCTTATGCAAGACTGCATGGTGTGTCAACCGGCGGCATTCTGGAAACGTGGAATTGCAGAAAAAGTTGGCCCTTTCGATGAACAGCTGAATTACGTTATGGACTACGACTACTGGCTGCGAATTGCCAAGGCTGGCGGTGATATCCGTTTCCTGCCGGTTAAGCTGGCGTGCTCCCGGCTCTATCCAGAGACCAAAACGATGTCGGCGCGGGGAAAAATTTACAAAGAGATTTTTGAGGTTTGTAGAAAGCATGCCGATTATGCGCTTCAGGATTACTATCATGGTTACTGGCATCATCTGGTTTATGATAATAATAATATTGTTAGTAGAACCCTGCGCCTAATCCCTGGTTCGTGTGAGAAGCTTGGCTGGCTTCACCATAAATGGGATCATCGAGATCAATATTCTATGAAGCAAATTGTCGCCTACTTTCTTAAAAGAGCGAAACGACGATTTAGGATTTTAGGTGTGGTTTGGCAAAAGATGGCCAGAAAAACAGTTCCGCTTGCGCGATCAAGCACTGCAGTGACTGGATTTTGGCCAGACAATTGGCTTGAGCCGACAGTGATTGTGGCGCCGACAGAAAGGGTGTCAGGTCAAGTTTTGCATATTGCGGGCGTAGCACCGGTTGATTTGGTAATGAGTGTTAACGCTAATGATAAAGAAATTATGCAGGTTGAATTCAAGACAGGCCAGTATAAAAATGTTGGTTTTCCCGCCGATGTGGTAGCCCAAAAACAAATCACTCTCCAATTCTCTGCATTTATTGTAGAGAAAGAATCGTCGCGAAAAATAGCTTTTTTGCTGCAGGACACCAACATTTTTGCAGAATCAGACACATGGTGACTCAATGAGCCATATTTGGCACGGCTTTTCAGTGGTGTTCACGGTGCTTTGATCTGGTGGCGGATCAGTTATTGTGCTTGCCGATGTATGTACGAAGCATAGATCGTGGCAGAAAAAACACACCTAACCAGATGCTGCGGGTGTCGTTAAGCCCGGTAATGATAAGGGGATCACGAGGCTGATTGTGCAGCAAAAGCAAAGAAAAAAACCTTCGTGCCAGCCAGAGAGTGTCAATGCAGTATCGGCCCTTCAGTTGACCGGATATTTTCAAGAAGCCCCATTATTAAGGAAAACGGGCAGCAATTAAGAGATGGCGGACCAATAAAAAATGAATTACACGGATCAAGTATTTATTGTATTTTTCCTTGTCACTTTTTCACTTTATTACTTGGCAAGTAATGTTAAACAACAACTGTTAATCATTATCCTGGCATCACTTTTCTTTTATGCTTGGGAAGCGCCACTGCTGTTGGTGATTTTTCTTTGCTCCTGGGTTATCACAGGAGTCTCAAGCTGGTATGTCCTATCTTCTGCCAATAAAAATAAACAAAAGCTGGCAGCATTTTCCGGGGTGATAACGAATTTACTGATGTTGGGATTTTTTAAATATAAATTATTATTCGTTGCAGATTATATTTTATCGCATCAAGGCACGGCGCAATCCATCACCGATTGGTTAATTCTTGCCCCCTTGCCGATTGGAATTTCATTTTATACTTTCCACGGGATTAGTCTTTTGGTTGATATATACCGGGGCACCGCGTCAGTGTTTGTAAATAGGCGACCCAAGATTGTCGAGCACTTATCAGAAACCCTGTTGTACCTTGTTTTTTTCCCCCAATTAATTGCTGGTCCAATAATCAAAGCAAAGGATTTTTATCCGCAAGTTAGTCGCAAGCGATTTGGTGATATCGATTTCACAAGCTGTTTCAGGTTATTAATATTGGGGTACTTCCTTAAATCAGTGGTTGCAGATAATTTGAGCGAGCAGACATTTTGGATAGCATATCCATACTTTCAATGGAGATCTTCAGGTGATTTACTGATGATGCTTTATGGATATTCCGCGCAAATTTTTGCGGATTTTGCAGGTTATTCAATTATTGCGATCGGGCTGGGCAAGTTGCTAGGTTATAACCTCCCGGAGAATTTTAATTTCCCCTATCTTTCCAGTTCGATCTCGGAATTCTGGAAGCGTTGGCATATTTCGCTTTCAAGCTGGCTTAGAGATTATCTATACATCCCTTTAGGGGGCAATAAAGCGGGAAACGTTAGAACTTATATTAATTTACTTGTTGTAATGGTTCTCGGGGGACTTTGGCATGGCGCTGCATTAAGTTTTTTGGTATGGGGTCTATGGCACGGATTAGGTTTGGCTCTTGAAAGGCCTTGGATAAATTCAAGGATATATGCAAGCAATAATTTTGCAGTTACGTTTACTCGCGTATTTATAGTATTTAATTTTGTAACTATCGGTTGGTTATTTTTTAAATTGCAAGATTTTTCACAAGCATTGGGATTTATGAAGACGTTAGTCCATCCCGAAGCCGGGGGAATACTGGCGATTAACAATGATGCCGCATTTTATATCTTGTCGTTTAGTGTTCCTGTTGTTGTCTATCATTTGTTTTCAAAATTCAAAAATTCTATTCCACGCTTCCTTAAAGATTCTATGTACGGAGTAATGCTATTTCTTATTCTGACTAGCCCTGGCCCTTCAAAACCATTTATATATTTTCAATTTTAAAATGAGGATAACATTTGCCGTTACGCTTTGTTTATTGATAGCGTTCAGTGTTTTTTTGAAGTTTACCCCCAAGCCGGCTAAGCCGACTCTGCAGAGTCAATGGGCAAATAATCAGTATCTGGTTGAGAAGTATCTGCGTACACAGTCAATTAATCCCGTAGACACTTTAATTATCGGATCGTCGCTTACGGATAGGCTGGATTTTAGCGAAAAGGCGAATTGCGTTTATAGGCTATCGCTTTCAGGCGATAGCAGTTTGACTGCACTTGCAGTTGCAATGAAATCTGGAAAAACTCCAAAAAATATTTGGGTTGAAATAAACTACCCCGAAAGAGATGTAAATCTTGAATTAATTCGGGATGCCACTGGATATTCAAAAGCGATTCCAGCATTCCAAATTGAAAACAGGCCTTTGAGTCTTGCCCTTGGTTACTTACATCAGGCGGCTGCAAGATTTAATCCGCCTCACATTATAGGTGATGCGGAACAACAAGAGGCTAAAACGGATACACAACCAACCTCTAACATCAATGAGACTGTGCGTCAAAATGCCATTGCATTGCAAACGGGAATTTATAAAGGACAACTTCAATCGAATATTCTTCTGGAAAGAATGGATAAGTACATGCATTTCATAAAGGAATTAGAATCGAAAGGAGCTATTGTAGGATTCTTTGAATTGCCTATCTATCCTAATTTGAGGGAATTACCTAGGGCGGTTCAAGTAAGAGAAGCTTTCAAAAAATACTTCCCGCAACACCAGTTAATTTCATTTGCTGACTTGAGCAATGGTTTAACTATAAAAACAAGCGATGGTGTTCATCTTCAAGAGAATGAGGCGAGTGCTGTAGTTAAGAATTTTGATTTTTACCTTCCGGCAAATTGCAATTTGCTACGATGATTTGCAGCTTATAGTGGACCCCGATTTTCGGACAGTTAATTAAGATGGTAACCTGCTGTAACAAGGAGCAGGTTATGAGCGAAACGAAGCGCAAGATTTTCAGTGGCGAGTTCAAGGCCAAGGTTGCCCTCGAGGCGATCCGAGGCATC
>JANXXX010000143.1 GCA_025350405.1 Gallionella sp. | reverse complement strand
TGAACTGCTCGATGTGTTTCGATGCATCGCCCAGCGCCGCGCCGGGAGCAAGGTTGAAGGAAACCGTCACTGCCGCAAGCTGGCCCGCGTGATTGATCGCGAGCGGCCCCACTTCGCGCTCGACGGTGGCGACGCTGGACAAGGGCACCAGCGTGCCGTTCTTTGCGCGCAGATAGATTTTGCCAAAGGCGGTTTCATCGGTGCGGTCTGCAGCGGCAACCTGCATGATCACCTGGTAGCTGTCGCTGGAGGTGTAGATGGTCGAGACCTGACGCTCGCCGAAAGCGCTGTAGAGCGCGGTGCGGATGTCCGCAATATTCACGCCCAGCAGGTTGGCCTTGTCGCGGTTGATATTGAGGCGCGCCTGCAGGCCTTTCAGTTGCGAGTCGCTGGAAACATCGCGGAAGATGGGGTCATCGCGCATGTGCGACATCAGGCCATCGGCGGAGACACGCAGGTCTTCGGCGCGCACGCTGCGCAGGATGTACTGGTAGCGGCTCTTGCTGACGCGGCTCCCCAGCCTGAGGTTCTGCAGCGGATTGATGAACACATTGACGCCGGGAATCACGCGCACCTCGCGCCGCAGCTGCTCGATCACCTTGTCGATGTTGGGCCGCTCGCCGCGCGGTTTGAGGCTCATGAACATGCGCCCGCTGTTGCTGTCGCTGGCAAAGATGAGGAGGGTGTCGACGGCGGGATTGGCGCGTATCACATCGCCGGTGCGCTGCACCGACAGCGTGATGGCGCGCTCGCCGTTGGCCCAGCTTGCGGTCTTCACCGATTCCACGCTGTCTTCCACCACGGCCACATCGGAGAGGCGCACCGGCGCGCCGCCGGGTGCAGTGGCCACAATCAGGTTGGCAAACGCCGCCGCATTTTTAAGCTGGCGGTTGGCCTGGATGATCAGCGTCTGGCGCGGCCCTTCGAGCGTGCCCAGCGGTGAATTGGCATTGGCGGTATTCAGCGCGCTGGCAATGTCATTGACGGTGAGGTTGCGGGTGGCGAGCGCCTCGGGACTCACGCGCACGCGCACGGCATATTTTTTCTGGCCGTTGATGTTGACCTGCGCCACGCCCTTGAGCGTGGAAAGCGTCGGCGAAATGAGGTCGCTGGCGAAGCTGTTCAGCTCCGACAGTGGCATCGACGGCGAGGTCAGGGTGAGGAAGATGACCGGCGCGTCGGCGGGATTGACCTTCTGATAGGACGGCGGCAGGGTCATTTCTATCGGCAGGGTGCGCTGTGCGCGCAACAGCGCCGCCTGCACGTCAATGGAGGCGCTGTCGATATTGCGGTCCCGGTCGAATTCCAGCGTGATCGCGGTGTTGCCCAGCGTGCTGGTCGAGCTGATGACGGACAGGCCGGAGATGGTGGAGAACTGGCGCTCAAGTTGCGTGGCCACCGAAGACGCCATGGTTTCCGGGCTGGCGCCGGGCAATACCGCATTAACCGAAATGGTGGGTGTATCGTAGCTCGGCAGTGCGGCTATCGGAATATCGCCATAGGACAGGGCGCCGGCCAGAATAGCTGCGGCCGACAGCAGCACGGTCATTACCGGGCGGCGGATACAGAGCTCGGAAAGGTTCATGGCTTGGCTGTCGTGCTTGTTGGCGCAGCGGATTTCGCTATAGATTTTTCTGTGGCTTTAGCCTCGCTCACCACACTGCCGGGCCGTATATTCTGCGCGCCTTCCACCACCACACGCGTGCCCGCTGCGACGCCCTCGATCACGGCGTAACCGTCCTGGATCAGGCGCACCGTGACCGGCACTGCTGTCACTGTGTTGTCGTCACCGATCACATAGAGGGATTTTTTCTCCGGCCCGATCTGCACTGCCTGTGCGGGCACCGTAAGTGCGCCGGTCAGCTTGCGCGGCGCCAACGCCACGCTGACAAACATGCCCGGCCACAGCTGGTTATCCGCGTTGGAAAATTCCGCCTTGACGCGGATGGTGCCGCTTGCGCTATCCACCGCGTTATCGACGAAGGACAGCCAGCCCTAGCGCGCCTTTTGCCCTGCCGCATCCGGCACGGCGTTGACCGCTACTTTGCCTTTGGCGCGCGCCTGCTGCAACGCCGCGAGTTCATTTTCCGGCAGGGTGAAGCTGACATTGATCGGGTCGATCTGCGTGATGTTCACCAGCGCGGCGCCGTTGGGTTGCACCAGGCTGCCGGGGTAAACGGCGATGGCACCGCTGCGCCCGGCAATCGGCGCGTCAATTTCGCCTTTTGGGGTCAAGTTCATACCCGGCAAAGCCACTGGCCTTGTAGGCTGATTGTGCAATGGTATTACCTTCCAGCACTTCTAGCGTGAGCTTGCAGCAACCCAGGCTGATCGCGATTTCCTCTGCCTTGGCAAGCAGGTGTT
>JANXXX010000142.1 GCA_025350405.1 Gallionella sp. | reverse complement strand
TGAACTGCTCGATGTGTTTCGATGCATCGCCCAGCGCCGCGCCGGGAGCAAGGTTGAAGGAAACCGTCACTGCCGCAAGCTGGCCCGCGTGATTGATCGCGAGCGGCCCCACTTCGCGCTCGACGGTGGCGACGCTGGACAGGGGCACCAGCGTGCCGTTCTTCGCGCGCAGATAGATTTTGCCGAACGCGGTTTCATCGCTGCGGTCTTCGGCGGCAACCTGCAGGATGACCTGGTAGCTGTCGCTGGAAGTGAAAATTGTCGAGACCTGACGCTCGCCGAAAGAACTGTAGAGCGCGGAGCGGATGTCCGCAATATTTACGCCCAGCAGGTTGGCCTTGTCGCGGTTGATGTTGAGCCGTGCCTGCAGGCCCTTCAGCTGCGAGTCGCTGGAGACATCGCGGAACAGGGCGTCGTCGCATGCGTGACATCAGACCGTCGGCGGATACGCGCAGGTCTTCGGCGCGCACGCTGCGCAGGATGTACTGGTAGCGGCTCTTGCTGATGCGGCCGCCCAGCCTGAGGTTCTGGATCGGGTTCATGAACACGGTGACGCCGGGGATGACGCGCACTTCGCGCCGCAGCTGTTCGATCACCTTGTCTATGTTCGGGCGCTCGCCGCGCGGCTTGAGGCTCATGAACATGCGCCCGCTGTTGCTGTCGCTGGCAAAGATGAGGAGCGTGTCGACGGCTGGATTGGCGCGTATCACGTCGCCAGTGCGCTGCAGCAGCTCGGTGATGGCGGGGAAGGAAATATCCTCGACCGCCTCCACCGTGATGATGGCCTGGCCGATATCCTCGTTGGGAAAAAATCCTTTGGGCAGCAGCATAAACAGCGCGACGGTAGCGATGAAGGTGGCGAGCGCTATGCCCAGCACCGCGCGGCGGTGGCCCAATGCCCAGTCGAGCGCGCGTTCATAGAAGTCATGCACTTTGCTGAAGCCGTGCTCAAACCATGCGGTCATTTTCAGGCCGCGTCCTGCGCTCTCGTGCTGCACCAGGAAGCGGCTGGCCAGCATCGGGATCAGCGTGAGCGACACGATGGCCGACATCAGCACGGAGATTGCGACGACCGCGGCAAACTCATGGAACAGCAGACCGATCACGCCGGGCATGAAGAAAATCGGGATGAACACCGCGACCAGCGACAGCGAAATCGACAGGATGGTAAAGCTCATCTCCTTCGAGCCCTGCAGTGCGGCCTGCAGCGGAGCATCGCCGTTTTCGACGTGGCGCACGATGTTCTCCAGCACCATGATGGCGTCATCCACCACCAGCCCCACCGCAAGCGTGATGGCGAGCAGCGAAATATTGTCCAGGCTGTAGCCGAAGGCGTACATCAGCGCCACCGTGCCGAGCAGCGAAATCGGCAGCGACAGCGCCGGAATAAAGGTGGCGCTGGCCTTGCGCAGGAACAGGAAGATCACCAGCACGACCAGCGCGACGGTGATCGCCAGCGTGACCTGCACATCGTGGATCGCATTGCGGATCGACACCGAGCGGTCGTTGCGCAGCTTGAGCTGCACCGACGACGGCATCTGCGCAATCAGCCCGGGAAACGCGGCCTTGATCGCATCCACCGTGGCGACGGTGTTGGCGCCCGGCTGGCGCTGCACCGACAGCGTGATGGCGCGCTCGCCGTTGGCCCAGCTTGCGGTCTTGACCGATTCCACGCTGTCTTCCACCGCGGCCACATCGGACAGCCGCACCGGCGCGCCGCCCGGTGCGGTGGCCACGATCAGGTTCGCAAACGCCGCGGCGTTTCTGAGCTGGCGGTTGGCCTGGATGATCAGCGTCTGGCGCGGCCCTTCGAGCGTGCCCAGCGGAGAATTGGCGTTGGCAGTATTTAAGGCGCTGGCAATGTCATTGACGCTGAGGTTGCGGGTGGCGAGCGCCTCGGGGCTCACGCGCACGCGCACGGCATATTTTTTCTGGCCGTTGATGTTGACCTGCGCCACACCCTTGAGCGTGGAAAGCGTCGGCGAAATCAGGTCGCTGGCAAAGCTGTTCAGTTCCGACAGCGGCATCGACGGCGAGGTCAGCGTGAGGAAGATGACCGGCGCGTCGGCGGGGTTGACCTTCTGGTAGGACGGCGGCAGCGTCATCTCTGTCGGCAGGGTGCGCTGCGCGCGCAGCAATGCCGCCTGCACATCGATGGAGGCGCTGTCGATATTGCGATCCTGGTCAAATTCCAGCGTGATCGCGGTGTTGCCCAGCGTGCTGGTCGAGCTGATGACGGACAGGCCGGAGATGGTGGAGAACTGGCGCTCGAGCTGCGTGGCCACCGAAGACGCCATGGTTTCCGCACTGGCGCCGGGCAGCACCGCATTGACCGAGATGGTGGGCGTATCGTAGCTCGGCAGTGCGGCAATCGGAATGCCGCCATAGGAAAGGACGCCGGCCAGTATGGCTGCGGCCGACAGCAGCACGGTCATCACCGGGCGGCGGATGCATAGCTCGGAGAGGTTCATGGCTTGGCTGTCGTTTTTTCTGGGGTTTTTTCTGTGGATTTTTCCGGAGTTTTGTCAGCGGCTTTGGCCTCGCTCACCACGCTCCCGGGCCTGATGTTCTGCGCGCCTTCCACCACCACCCGCGTGCCCGCTGCGGCTCCCTCGATCACCGCGTAACCGTCCTGGATTAGGCGCACCGTGACCGGCACCGATGTCACGGTGCTGTCGTCACCGATCACGTACAGGAATTTTCTTTCAGGCCCGATCTGCACCGCCTGCACCGGAACCGTGAGTGCGCCAGCCAGCATGCGCGGCGCCAGCGCCACGCTGACGAACATGCCTGGCCACAGCTGGTTGTTGGCATTGGGAAACTCCGCCTTGACGCGGATGGTGCCGCTTGCGGTATCCACCGCGTTATCGACGAAGGACAGCCAGCCCTTGCGCGGCTGCTGTCCTGCCGCATCGGGTACTGCGCTGACGGCTACCTTGCCTTTGGCGCGCGCCTGCTGCAATGCAGCGAGTTCATTTTCCGGCAGGGTGAAGCTGACATTGATCGGGTCAATCTGCGTGATGCTCACCAGCGCGGCACCGTTGGGTTGCACCAGGCTGCCGGGGTAAACGGCGATGGCACCGCTGCGCCCGGCAATCGGCGCGTCAATTTCGCCAAAGCTGCGCGAAACACGGCTGGTCTCTACGGCCGCCTGGTCCACCGCCAGCTGGCCGCGCAGGCCATCAACCTGGTTTTGCGCGGTATCGAAGGCGGCCTGTGAAATGAATTTCTGCAGCAGCAGATCGCGCTGGCGCACCAGGTTGCGCTCGGCATTCAGCAGATCGGCACGATCCTTCTCCAGTTGTGCCAGGGTCTTGCTGAGATTGGCAGCCTCGGTGCGCGTATCGAGGGTGAACAGCTTGTCGCCCTTGTGCACGAACTGTCCTTCCCTGATATGCACGGCATAAATTGTCGCACTGATCTGCGGCCGCACCTCAACCGTTTGCTGCGCCGACACCGTGCCATTGGCGGTAAGCTTTACTGACACATCGCCTTGCGTAACGAGCGCACTCACCACCAGCACTGTTCCGCCCTTGCTTCCTTTGGGGTTGGCTGCCTCTCCATGCGGACGCGAGATGAATACGACGACAGCCAACACAAGCATCACTCCGGCTAGCACTATCCACTTGCGCTGTTTTATAAATGTTGCGAGTTTTGCTTGGGTGACACTGGGCATCTAATAAACCTCGGCTGAATCAGACTCGCACTACGGGCGGGTAGTGCGCTGTGTTGTGTCGCAACATCGGAAAGTGAGTGTGACATGACTTCTCATGCACTGGCAACTATGAGATGGTAACAGAGGTGTTACATATCACATGCGTGAGAGGGAATGTGCGGGTGAAAATTGGCGGGCAGGGTGGGTACGCTGCGCTTTGTTCACGTTGCCAAGGTCTTTTGAATAATCAGAACTTGCATTCATCCGACAAAAACTCATCCGCCGGAATGTAGTGGGAACCATCACAGGAGAAAGTGAGGCCGACGATGCCGTTGATGATGTTGAGCGAGCCTGAGCGCAGGTAGATCGTGTCGTCTGCCTCTCGAAGCTGCCTGAATTTTTCAAGCACTTTGCGTACTTGCTGGGGTTGAACAGTTGCCCGCTCCGGGTAAGCCTGCTGTCTAAATTCCAGACAAACTGCAGGGTTGATGATTTCATCCAGCACGTGCACTCTGTAGCTGAAGGGGTCATCCATCGACCAAAGGGTGGCGCGCGAGCTGGAAAAATGTATTTGCACATGGAAGATGCCGCGTTCACACATCAGTTCATCGATGGTGGCGATGACATCGTCGATGTGCTGGTCGAGATCGCTGATTGCGCGCTGCTGCATGAATACGGTCTGGCGAATCGCGGGGTCACCTTTGATCTGGCGCCAGCTGGGCGCAGCTTGGTGCGGCGCATCGCCCAATGGCAGATCGCGCAAATCAAAATCGGCGGCTATAAAACCGGTGACCTGTTCATTTTTTAATATAGCCAGTACAGCGGTAACCGTTGGCCGCTCGGAGCCACGACTGACATAAACATCCGATAAGATAAAACCTCGGCTGGGTAATACATTGGTCATAAAGGGACGCTGTGAGAGATCCTGGCCAAAAAAACGTTCACTGATAGCCTCGGCAGAAACATTGGCGCTGATCTGTATGCCGGAAGGATCGAGCGCATAGGCCAGGCGGCACAACGGCATTACAACAATACCTTGCTGCAATGCGCTATCAAGTGCCGTCTTATCCGGCCACACTTCGGCACATTGCCGGGCAAGGTACGCCATGGGTAAAGCCAGCTTGGCTGAAAGAGACAACTTTTGTTCTTCCAGCGAATTTACGTTCTGTGTCATTGTTATATTACTCGTCGTTCAAAAAATGGCAGGATTACGCCAGCGAAAATCACCGCTGATAATTTCAGTTCGCAATTTGTGACAATTCTACATAATTTGAATTGCAGTTGTATTAAGGTGTAGTGGAGTGCTTGTTTATCCCAACTTCTTTTGCCAGAACATCGCCCGGCCCATTTTGGGGTCAAGTTCATACCCGGCAAAGCCACTGGCCTTGTAGGCTGATTGTGCAATGGTATTACCTTCCAGCACTTCTAGCGTGAGCTTGCAGCAACCCAGGCTGATCGCGATTTCCTCTGCCTTGGCAAGCAGGTGTT
>JANXXX010000125.1 GCA_025350405.1 Gallionella sp. | reverse complement strand
CTTCTCGGCAAATTGTTTATGGATTCGAGTTCTGAAAAATAAAAATTACAGATGCAGCAATCAGTTCTTGAACGTCGCTATTAGCCACCACAAATCGAAAATCGCGCGTATGATTTAATTTTCGGGTTTTTACACAGCCTGTGTCGTAAGCGGCAAGTCGCGAAGTTCCGCTTTAAGTTGATCAATATCGTGCTTGAAATAGTTTTGGCTGCCATTTCCGACAGACTCCATTCTCATCCGACAGACTTCATTACTTACTATCACTGATGAATCAGCATAGCGTACACAACACATGTGGCTGCTTTCATTGCGGCTTGCCTGTCCCCACCGGGGGGCGCTACCACACCCAACTAGACGGTGTGGAGCGAGAGTTCTGCTGCTTCGGCTGCCAGTCGGTATGCGCTGCGATTTTCGAGGCCGGGCTGCAAGGCTATTACCAGCGCACCCCGGAAGGCGTGCTGCTCGCCCCTCCTCCCGAGCCGCCCAAAGATATCGAGATCTATGACATCGATGAAGTGCAGCAGGAATTCATCACCTCTTCCGGCGACCTGCGCGATATTCACCTGCTCGTGGAAGGCATCCACTGTCCCGCCTGTGTGTGGTTGATCGAGCGCGCGCTGCAGCGCGAACCCGGTGTTCAATCGGTCAATGTCAATTTGACCGCGAAGCGTGTGCACCTGCGCTGGGACAGCAAGCGCAACAAGCTTTCCACTCTGATTCGCGCCTTGTCGAAGATCGGCTACTCGGCCGTGCCCTACGATCCGGAAAATGCCGAAGGGGTGATCAAAAAAGCCAACCGCAGTATGCTGTTCCGCCTGTTCTTCGCCGGCTTTGCGATGATGAACCTGATCTGGATTTCCATCGCGCTATACAGCGGTGCGAACAAAGACGAGTTCCGCGAGTTCCTCCACTGGATGGGTTTCGCATTGGCGACCCCGACCCTGTTATATGCGGGTTATCCGTTTTATCGCGGCGCGATCGGCGGTTTGCGCGTTTGGCGCTTGACGATGGACTTGCCGATCGCGATCGGTCTGAGCGTGACCTATGCCTATTCCACCTATATCACGGTGACGGCGAACAAGATCGGCGAAGTGTATTTCGATACGGTCACCAATCTGATATTCGTGATCCTGATCGGGCGCTATCTGGAAGGCATGTTCCGCCATCAGGCGCTGTCCGCTACCAAGCGTTTGATGGAATTGCAGCCGCGCGCGGCAACCGTGATAAAGAATGGCATAGAGCAAATCACGCCTGCGCGCGGAGTGCGACTCGGCGATCATGTGTTGATCAAGCCCGGTTATAAAGTGCCGGTGGATGGCATCGTGCTCGAAGGACACAGTGCAATCGACGAATCGATGTTGAGCGGCGAATCGGCACCGGTGAGCAAGTCGGTCGGTGCAAAGGTCTCTGCCGGAACGGTGAACACCAGTGGCGCGCTGCTGGTTGAAGTTAGCTCGACATTGCAGAACACCACGCTGGCAAAAATCATCCGGCTGGTCGAAGAGGCGCAAGCTTCCAAGGCGCCGATACAACGCTTGGCCGATACTATCGTGCCGTGGTTTGTGCTGGTGACACTGATCTGCGCGACGCTCACATTCTTCATCTGGCACACCAAAAGTTTTGAGTTCGCGCTGATGGCGGCCACTTCGGTGATGATCATCACCTGCCCTTGCGCGCTGGGGATGGCGACCCCGATGTCGATTGCCGTTGCCTCCGGCCTCGGGGCCAGGCACGGTATCCTGGTCAAGAATGGTTTGGTGCTGGAGACCTTGTCCAAAGTGACCCATTTCGTGTTCGATAAAACCGGCACACTGACCGAAGGCAAAATGAGCGTGGCGCAGATGCATACCGCCCCCAATATTGCCGAGAAACGCATTGCAGCTAAGGACATCTTACGTAGCGCGGCAGCGGTGGAACGTTACAGCGAACACAGCGTAGCCAAGGCCATCATCGCCGAGGCGGATAAGCAACAGTTGAATTTTCGCGATGTCGCTGTGCAGGGTTTTCATGCCACTGCAGGGCTGGGCGTGCAAGCCGAGGTGGATGGAAAAACTGTATTGCTGGGCAGCGCCGAATGGCTGACCCGGAGCGGAATCACACTGGATGCAAAATTACAGGCACAGGCGCACGAACTGGAAGCGCAGGCGATGAGTTGTGTTCACTGCGCGCTGGGCGATGCGCATGTGGCCGTGTTCGCACTGGCGGACAAGTTGCGCGGCGATGCGCAGCAATTGGTCAATGAGTTGCGTGCAGCGGGCATAGTCATGACGCTGCTGAGCGGAGATCGCCAGGCGGTGGCCGAAGCCATCGCGCGGCAGTTGGGCGGCATGGAGGTGATCGCCGAAGTGTTGCCGCAGGACAAGGATCAGGTGATCCAGCGTCTGCAACAGCGCGGCGCGGTGGTCGCCATGGTGGGCGATGGCATCAACGATGCACCAGCGTTGATACGTGCCGATGTAGGTATCGCGCTCGGCTCGGGAACCGATGTGTCGGTGGACAGCGCCGATATCGTGCTGATGCACAACGAGCTGGACAAGGTGCGCTTGGCGACGCTGCTGTCGCGCCGCACCTTGCTCACGATCAAGCAAAACATCGGGCTGTCTTTTGCATATAACGCTATCATGGTGCCGCTGGCGATGATGGCCAAGGTGGATCCGCTGGTGGCGGCGATCACCATGCCTATCAGTTCATTGGTGGTGATCGGCAATGCGGCACGCATCCGTAGCCTGTTCAAAAATGAAAAACCTCAGGGGGCAAAATGGAAGTGATTTACAGCTTGATTCCCGGCATGATGGTCTTGGGCCTGGTGTTTTTCGCAGTGCTGATATGGGCGGTGAAGAAGGGTCAGTATGAGGACATGGAAGGCAATGCCAGCCGCATTTTGCTGGATGATGATGACGAGATGATGAGCCATCAGCCGAAAGAGCGCAGACCTGAATCTATCAAAAATGGTGACGCAAAAAAATCTATTTGAGTATCTCGCCGCTGGCCAATAACGGCTGAGTCAGTTTGTCGAAGTCCTTGGGCGCGACATATTGCAGCAACGGTTTCTCACCGCCGCCCAGTGCGATGTCCAAGCCGTGCTGCGGATACAGCCAATGGACTGCTCCACTTTTCCTCTCCCTGATACGTAACTGCGGCTGCCCGAAACGTTTGGCGAAGATTGCATCTTCCAGACGAACGGCAGGCATATAGGTCAGGCTGCTGATCGGCATCGTGAATACGCGGGCGATGTCATCCGGAGTCAGGGTGATTTCCTTGCCGCTGCCGGTGGCATTCATGCGCAAACCGCGTTCGTACATGCCGGACAGCTCCGCATCCGGAACCGCGATGCTCAACACTATCCTGGCTTTCAGGCCCGCCAGCTTGACCTCTTCAAAAAACACTTCCACGGCCAATTGACCGCTGTGGGACTTGAACAAGATGGGTTTGGCTACCTCCTTGAAATGCTGCTCGGCCTCGCTGGTGTTACTTAGGCCCAATGTGATGCCAAATATCCGGCTGGTGTCCGCAGTCGGATGTTCGATATGCCAGGGCAAGTCGGATTTATCGGCGGGCTGGTCGCCCTGAAAAAAAGCCAAGCCCAGGATCAACACCGCGACAAGCGCGATTACACTATAGATTTTACGTTCCATTTTTTTGCGGATCAGGATATTGCTCGACAAAGCTCTTCGGCAATTTGCCGCTGCGTGCCAGATGCACCGACTCATTGCCCAACACGATCAGCACCAGCAGCGCGACCATGAATGGCAGCAGCCCCACGCCACCGATCAGCGCGATAGTGGGAATCTTTGCCCAGCCCAGCATCCTGGATAGCCATAGCCCACCGACGGTTATCACGCAAGGAACCGACAGCAACAATATGAAAAGACGATTGCGCCTGGCGCATATCTGCCAGTGCGCTTTGACGAACCATGTCTCGTTGCTGACAGACACTTGTTTTGCTTTGACGATAATGTAAGCGATGATGAAAAACGAGATGACAGGCACTAATGCAGGCAGCAGCGGGAATGAGCCGACCACGGCGATGGTGGCGACAAAAACGAAGATGTGATTAAAGATCAGATTGATCAGAAAAATCTCGTGCGGCCACTTGGCACGCCGGGCTTCTTCTGGCGATACGCTGAATTGTTGATGCATGATTTTCCTTCCAAGGCCTGTCGAATCGTTGAGCCATTTGCGGGTGCCAGTTATATCTAGTCAGCTAACATCTATTCAGTACGCACCGCATTCTAATGCAAAACACCGCGGCGAATAATGCGCAGGAAAACGAAGCGGTGCAACGTGATGCACGGCTGGTATCATCCAACCCTTGAGAGCGTGATTCCGGCACTGGAAAAACCTGACCGCAAGCGAGGCAAGCAGCATGTCAAAAACCATCATGAACATGAACAGGCTATTGACTGGAGACAAGGTATGAGATTTCCCAATCTGAATATTTTCATGGCCTGGTTCCTGATTCCGCAAACGCTGGCGATGGGCTGGGTGGCGGCTGCCGGGCGCATGCTGCTGGAGCTGTTCGGTGCAGATACGCAACTGGAAGGAATTCCCGGACGCGTCGTCGGCGCATTGCTGTTGCTGGGGGTGGTCTTTGTAGTACGCCGCTTGCTCGGCGGCACACTGCCCATCGTAGGCAATCCTGACGGCAGCGGTTACCGTTTTGGACATCGTTTGATTTTGACAGCCAACATTTTGGCGGCGGTCTTGTTTGTTTTTCAGCTCACCTGGCATTGGGTGCCCAGCCCGGATGTGGTGATGCTACTGGCCCAGTTCACTTCCGCTTTTGGCTACTGGGTAATGCCGCTGTGGGCGGTCGGATTTTCCTTCATTTACCAGTCGACGCAAACCGCCCAACCGCCATCCCCAGCAGACAGTTAAATGTCCCCGGGGAAACCGGGGTTTCCCCTGCTGAATCATTCACAGAGATTGCAGATCGCCCGGAATGTCGATGTCCGCAAAAATACCCGCATCGTCGATTTTGATATCCACGACATGAGATATATCGCGCTCCAGCAAACGTCGCGCTCCGGTATCACCATGCAGCGCCAGCAATTCATCGCGGTAACGAGAGGCAAACCCGACCGGATGACCGCGCCTGCCAGCGCGGGAGGGCGCGGCCAAGAACGCCCCGGCCAACAGCGCATCGCGCACGCCTGCGATCGCTGCCACGGGTAGCGTGGGCATATCGGCCAGCCCGATCAGCCAACCTTTAGCATCGCGGTTTGCCTGAACTCCGCAGGCGAGGCTGGCAGCCATACCCTGTGCGGCATCCGCACATACTATCCAATTTATTTGCGCTGACTTGCGCCTACCCAGCGCCATTTCGATCGTGCAGCAAAATGTATCCGCGCCAGGTCTGACCACCACGCTGACCTGCCCGAACGTCTCCAGCCAGGATCGCAAACTGTGCGCGGCGAGCGGCATGGTCACACCATTCAGTGTCAGCGGATGCAGCAACTTGTCCGAACCGAAGCGTTGTGAGGCGCCCGCCGCCAGCACGATGGCGGCGATGCCACTCGGATCAGGCCCCCGGTCAGGCACCGGCTCAGACAAATGTTTCCTTGTCGAACGGCATGCGGCGCACACGCTTGCCGCTCAGCTTGAACAGCGCATTCGCAACCGCCGGTGCGATCGGCGGCACGCCCGGTTCGCCGATGCCAGTGGGCGCTTCGGCGCTGGCGACGATATGCACCTCGACCTGCGGCATCTCGGAAAAGCGCAACGGCGTGTAGTCGTGGAAATTGGATTGCACCACGCGGCCTTTCTCCAAAGTGATCGCGCCGTGCAACGCAGCGGAGAGTCCGTAGACGATGCCGCTCTCGATCTGCTGGCTCACGCCGTCCGGGTTGATGACCATGCCGCAATCCACCGCAGCGACCACGCGATGCACGCGAACCTTGCCGTTTTCCAGCGACACGTCGGCGATCTCCGCCACATAGCTGTCGAACGACTTGTGCACCGCCACACCGTAGGCATGACCCGCAGCCAGTTTCTTTTTGCCCCAGCCGGCCTTGTCCGCGGCCAGTTGCAGCACGCCCCGGTAACGCGAAGCGGCAGGCAATATGCCCAACCTATAGGCGACCGGGTCTTTGCCAGTCAGATGCGCCAGTTCGTCTATCATCGTTTCGACCACGAACGCGGTATGCGAATGGCCAACCGAGCGCCACCACTGCACCGGGACTTCATTCTTCGGGCTGTGCAACTCGACCTGCAGATTGGGTATCACGTAAGGCAAGGTCGCCGCGCCCTCCACCGAAGTGACATCGATGCCGTTCTGGATCATGAAGCCTGCGAACGCAGTATCGGCAATGATGGACTGGCCGACCAGCGTGTGTTTCCACGCCAGCGGCTTGCCGTCTTTTGCGATGCCCGCCTCGATGTGGTCGGCCCACATCGGCCGGTAGTAACCGCCGCGCATGTCATCCTCGCGCGTCCATACCACCTTGACCGGTTGGGCCACTGCCATCGCCACCTGCACCGCCTCGCCGACGAAGTCCGAGAGCGGATTGGCGCGGCGGCCAAAACCTCCGCCGAGAAAAGTGGTATGGATCTCCACCTGCTCCGGTTTGAGTCCCGCGATCTTGGCCGCCATCATCGCGTCCATGGTCTGCATCTGCGTGCCGGTCCAGATGCTGCAGTGATCGGGCTTCAGGTCCACCACCACGTTGAGCGGCTCCATCGTGGCGTGTGCCAGATAGGGAATCTCGTACTCGGCACTGACGGTCTTGTGTGCCTTTTTGAAACCCTGCACGGTGTCGCCATCCTTGCGCGCCACGGCACCCGGTGTTTTCGCCAGCTCGAGAAATTCCGCGCGCATCTGCGCGGTGGAAAGTGCCGCACCCGGCCCTTCCTCCCATTCGATCTCCAGCAGGTCGCGCGCCGTCTTCGCGGGCCAGAATCCGGATGCCGCAACCGCGATCCCGGTCGGCACCTGATACACGCCCTGCACGCCTGCTACTTTGCGCGCCTCGGTCGCGTCGAAGCTTTTCACCTTGCCGCCGAACACCGGGCTGCGCGCGATCAATACGGTCAGCATGCCGGGCAGATAAACGTCGAGGCCGAACTGCGCAGTGCCGTTGATCTTTGCCGGTGTATCAAGACGTTTGGTCGCCTTACCGATGATCTTGAAATCTTTTGGTAACTTCAGCGTGACGTTGTCCGGCAGCGGCAGTTTTGCCGCGGCATCGGCCAGTTTGCCGTAACTCAATTTCTTGCCGCTGGCATGGATCACCTGGCTGTTCTCGGCATGGCATTCGCTTTCCGGCACGTTCCATTGCTGGGCCGCGGCGCGAATCAGCAACATCCTGCCACTGGCACCGACGCGACGCATCTGCTCCCAGGTCGACGTGATGCTGGTACTGCCGCCGGTCATTTGCATCGGGAAACTCGTATGGTTATACACCGCGGCCACCGGCGCAGACTCGACGCTGATGCGGCTCCAGTCGGCTTCCAGCTCCTCCGCGATCAGCATAGGCAGCGAGGTGTAGACACCCTGCCCCATCTCGGACTTGTTGACGACGATGGTGATGCTGTCGTCCGCAGCGATGCGGATGAAAGCGTTGGGCGGATAGACCGGCTTGGGCGGCGCATCCGCGGCATAAACGCGGCCGCCTTTGATCGGCAGGTAAAAGCCGATCACCAGTCCGCCCATCAACGCGGCGGAATCTTTAATGAACTTGCGCCGCGCAGGATTTTTAGGGGTGATTTCTTTTAATAGATTTTCCATTTGCTTATTCATTTGGCACCTCCGCTTTGTTCGGCCAACAATGGATGTTTCGCCACCTTCTGGATCGCCGCGCGGATGCGGTTGTAAGTGCCGCAGCGGCACAGGATGCCATCCATCGCGGCGCTGATCTCTGCATCGCTGGGATGAGGATTGTCCTTGAGCAGCGCGGTGGCCGCCATGATCTGGCCGGACTGGCAGTAGCCGCACTGTGGCACGTCCACTTCCTGCCAGGCCGCCTGCACTGATTTACCCAGCGCGGTTTCGGCAAGGCCTTCGATCGTGGTGACCTGCTTGCCGCTTGCCGTGGACACCGGCGTCTGGCAGGAACGCACCGCGCGGCCATCCAGATGTACGGTACAGGCGCCGCACTGCGCCATGCCGCAACCGTATTTGGTGCCGGTCAGTTGCAGGTGGTCGCGCAGCACCCACAGCAAGGGCGTATTGGGATCGGCATCGACCTTGGTATTTTTTCCGTTGATAGATAAGGTAATCATGAGCACACCTCCTGATTGTTGGGTTGAGACTGACTTGTTGATTGAACAGCACGGGTAGTTTCAGCAGCCAGATTATTTTCTGAAGCAACCAGATTAGTTACTGAAGAAGCTGAATTTCGAATCGAGATCAGATGCGCGAGGATGGACACCGCGATCTCAGGCGGGGTACGGCTGCCGATGTTCAGGCCCACCGGCCCGTGCAGCCGGGCGATCTCCTCAGGGGTGAGATCGAACAAGGCCAGCCGCTCGCGGCGTTTTTTGTTGTTGGCCAAAGAGCCCAGCGCGCCGACATAGAACGCCGGAGATTTCAGCGCCTCCAGCAGCGCCATGTCATCCAGCTTGGGATCATGCGTCAGCGCGATGATCACGGTGGACGCATCCACTTGCAGTGCCTGCACTGCGTCGTCCGGCATCTCGCTCATCAGCGTAGTGTCGGGCACGTCCCAGGTCGCGCGCATATCTTTGCGCGGATCGCAGACGTACACCTGATAATCGAGCGCCTGCGCCATGCGCGCGAGATAGCTGGAAGTCTGGCCTGCGCCGATGATCAGCATGCGCCAGCGCGGGCCGTGCACCGTGCTCAGCGTTGCGCCGTCGAACGCGAAGCTGTCGCTACGGCTGGCATCGGCCAGCACGACCTGCAATGTATCGAAGTGCAACGTGCGCCTGACCAGCCGATGAGTACTGACCAGTTGCAGCACCTGCTCCACCCATTCCGAATTTTTTATTGGTTCCACGACCAGGCGTATCACGCCGCCGCACGGCAACCTGAAACGCTGGGCTTCTTCTTTGGTGACACCGAAGGTCAGCACGTCGCAGCGATCACCGGACAATTCGCCGCGCTGCGCGCGCAGCACCAGGTCGTCCTCGATGCAGCCGCCCGACACCGAGCCCACTGCCAAGCTGTCACCGCGCAGCGCGAGCATCGCGCCCGGCGGACGCGGGCTGGAGCCGAAGGTTTCCACCACCGTCACCAGCCACAGCGGCTGGCCATCCGCTTGCCACTCCCGCAGGGTTTTGAGTACAGAAAGATCAACGCTATCCATAACGTGACTCCTTGTAACGGCGCTTGTTCTCCCAAAGATTTGGGACGGGTGCTACTGGGGGAACTGCAAGAACGCAGCATTTTTTTGAGACGCATATCGTACGCCTTCTTGCAGCAAAATCTACCGCGATTTGATTGCCGCCTCAAATCGCCCCTGTATCAATCAGCCACCAGCTCCACCAACCCGCGTCATCTTACAACCACACTTGATTTCCCGGTATATACTCAAGGCTGCAAAACCGCATCACCCTATCAACCACTGTGTTCAACATAGATAAAGGAGAAATCATGGCAGCAGACAGCGTTTATCGTATTACCGAGCTAGTCGGAACCAGCAAGAAATCCTGGGAGGATGCCGCCGCGAACGCGGTCAACGCCGCCTCAAAAACCTTGCGAGACCTGAGGGTTGCTGAAGTAATTAAATTGGACATGGTGGTTGAAGATGGCAAAGTGGGCGCTTACCGGGCAAGAGTAGCTTTATCTTTCAAGTACGATCCCAAGAAATAAAGATTCCAGTTTTCCGGCTGAACGCTGCTGAACAGGAGCGGGACATGCCTGTCCCGCGTTTGTCGCAGGGAAGCTTTTCTTGATTGCATGCCCTTCTTCCATTCCGCATAGCGCTAGAATCCCCGCCATGCCCCCCATCGTGCCCTTGGCCATCCTTTACTCCTTCCGCCGCTGCCCCTACGCGATGCGGGCGCGCGCCGCGCTCATCGCCAGTGGCATCCGCGTTGAATTGCGCGAAGTAGAGTTACGCGACAAGCCCGCCGCCATGCTGGCCGCATCGCCCAAAGGCAGCGTGCCGGTGCTGGTGCTGCCCGAAGGCAAAGTCATAGACGAAAGCTGGGATATCATGCTGTGGGCTTTGCGCCAACACGATCCGCATGGATGGCTGGGCCCACATGAATGGCAAGGAATGGACGAGTGCCATGTGCAGGCCGCATTACCGTGGGTGATAGCGAACGACACCACCTTCAAGAGCAACCTGGACCGCTACAAATATCCCGAACGCTACCCCGAACAACCGCAAAGCGTGTACCGCGCGGCGGGCGAACAATTCTTGCAGCAGCTCGAACAACGCCTGGTCGCCACACCCTATTTGCTGGGCGAAACATTCACGCTGGCCGACGCCGCGCTGCTTCCCTTCGTCCGCCAATTTTCCGCCACCGATGCAGACTGGTTCGCCGCCGCGCCCTACCCTGCATTGCGCGCATGGCTGGAGAGATACTCATCGTCTGAATTATTTGCTTGGGTGATGCAGAAATTCCCGGTGTGGCAACCGGACAATACGGCGATTGTTTTTGGTGAGTGATGTGCGTGTGAGGTTCGGCAACGCTTGCGGGGATTTTCATTCAGGGTGAAGCGCATAAATATTCTTCTGTTGATTCTGTAGCAGCTAGCGTCAGAGAAATAGCACACTTGAGCACATTTTATTTCCATCAGCCACTATAATACTGATATCAAAATAAGGAACGATTCATGCGCCCTTCTATAGCCCTGCAAACCCACCGTGAGGCAATCCGCCAGATAGCCCTGCGTCATCGCGTCCTCAATGTGCGCGTATTCGGCTCCGTAATTCATGGCAATGACACCGAAGACAGCGACCTTGACCTGCTGGTCGAGCCCACGTCCGAAACCACACTTTTCGATATTGGCGCCATCCAACATGAATTGAAAAAATTGCTCGGCGTAACCGTAGATGTCCTGACCCCCGGCGCGCTGCCAGACAGTTTCAAGGAGCGCGTAATGAAAGAAGCCGTTCCGGTATGAGCAAGGCAGATGCGCTCCGGTTACAGGAATACCTCCGACATATCCTTGAGGCCATTGAGCGCATCCAACGTTACGTCGAAGATACGAGCGAGGTCGTCTTTCTGAATGACCAAAAAACGCAGGACGCCGTGATCCGTAACCTTGAAATCATCGGTGAAGCCTCACGTAACATCGATCGCTATCACAAACAATTCGCCGACGAACACGATTACCTGCCGCTGGGAAACGCTTACGAAATGCGCAATGCTCTTTCTCACGGCTATTTCAAGGTTGATCTGGAAATCGTCTGGAAGACCATTCAAACCAGCCTGCCGCAACTGCACACTCAAATCAAGCAACTACTTGAACAAATCAGGTAAAAACCCGATTCAGCTACCCGCGACAACTCCAAAGCAATGGGTTGCCCTTTGCAGGAGTGTGCCACTGCGGTGAAAACACCTCCCTCTTAAACTGGAAACGGATTTGCCTACCGTTTCGGTGTATCCCTTGCGTGTGTTAGCAAAGCAACCAATGACCGGAAAAGTCATAGTCGAAAGCGGGGACTTCATGCTGTGGGCTTTGTGGCAATACGATCCGCATGGATGGCTGGGCGCAACATTCACGCTGGCCGCCGCCGCGCCCTACCCTGCGTTGCGCGCGTGGCTGGAAAGATACTTATCGTCTGAATTATTTGCTTAGGTGATGCAGAAATTCCCGGTGTGGCAACCGGGCGACGAACCGATTATTTACGGTAAGTGATATGCGGAACTTTGGGAGCCCGCCATCAGTCAACAAAAAGTAATAAATTCGATCTGAAAGAAAGGCGGGACGCACCATGATGAAAATCGTTATCGCAGCGATCTTGCTTACGCTACTTGCCGCTTGCCAGAGCACACCCAAGCTGGAAGAAGATGCCCGTTATGTGCGCCTGGCGACCGTGGTGGACATACACGAATATACCGAGATCGAGCGCAAACAGGCGCAAGCCAACCGGCCCAGCGATACTCATGTCGGCATCGGCTTTGGCGTCGGGACAGGCAGCTACGGCAGCTTCGGCGGGATGTCGCTGGGCATCGGCACCACAGTGGGCGACCGGCGCGACAGCGGCAAAGAACCGCCGCAAATCGCCGAGGGCGCAAACCGCATCACCGTGCAGCCGTTGGGCAGCACAGAACGCATCGAAGTGATGAGTTACGAAAATCACAAAAAAGGCGGCTGCGTAAAAGTGCTGGCAGGCCACCCCACCGAGTTTCCCCGCTTCTTTGCGCTGAAGCCGGGCGAGCGCTGCGAATAGCTACTCGCACATACTCCACTTTCCCATGGTTAGGTCAAAGGCAAAAGTGTTCGGCAAGCCTGCGGAAATTTCATTCCGGGTGTAGCGGGCGCACATGTCAGTCCTTCAGTGAATCGTGTTCTGGCCCGGTTTATTAGCGTCCCATAATAATTAATCTAGCCTGGGCCCGTAAACCCAATCTTGGAAACGACAGCAGCAAAGCTGTTGCGCAAACAGGGATGGCGGTGGCAGTATAGACGCCAGCAATGCCACACATAGCCGGACATAAGCATCCGGCTGGTCACTGTTGGAACAAGCAGCGCCCCTTACGAAACCATCGAAGGAAAGGAGTTCCAAATGAACCACCATCGCGTAAAGAGAAACAATTTTCGTCTTGGCAACGGAACGACCGTCACGATCGAATCCTGGCTACACTCGACCACCGCTCATGTAGCCGCGTTCGATGCGGATGGACACCAGATTTCCGTGGCCACCTATCAGGCCCACATGGACAATCCCGATCTGTTCACTCCCAAGACGCAACAATCTTTGATCGACAGCCTGGCCGCCCAGCTCGAATACGACCTCATCAACAATCCTGAGCTCCATATCCGAAAGCGGTAATGGCGCACCGGCAACACGATTGAAATTTTGCTACACGAGCGGCAGGATCAATCGAGAATGGCCCTATCGATTTTTCTCAATGGCCGAAAACAAAACACAAAACGGCCATCGTCGAAATCCACCGCCAGCGTCCCGCCACGATTCATGGCGTAATCCCAATACCCTCTGACGGCACAGCCTTCGTGACATTCGCTGACATGCGCAGGCGATTCCAAATCACGCTCGCGGTCATACCATGACAGCAGCATGTTATCGCCGATCAGCTCGCCAGCGAGCCGCCAAGGCGCGCTTGATAGCAGCGTCAAAGTCGAGTGGCGTTCCGCTTGAAGCGATGCGGTGTATCTTCATGAAAGCACCTCAGGAAAGATTCGCCAAACTTGCGGGGATTTTCATTCAGGGTGAAGCGGGCATCTTCAGTAGTAGTTTCACTCACGCCTGCCAAACCCCAAACCCCGCACTGCGCAGATCGATCCCGACCTCAACTTCTTTGTCGCACGCCTCGTCATAGGACATCGGGTTAAATGCTTCGTAAAGATCGGGCAGCAGCCGCAAACCGTATTGCTTCACGTACCTGTTGGACTGGATACCTGCCTTGTGTTTATCAAAACGCACGTCCGGATCCAACCCCGTCATGCCGACATACACGCACGGCTTGCCCGTGACATAACCCGGATTGCATCTCTTGAACTTGCCCTCGTAAAGCACGTCCTTCGACAGCTCGATTACATAGACGTGGTAGTGGTTGCGGCGTGCCATAAAAATTATTCGGGCTTGGCCCTTATACCCTTGGCGGTTTCAAGATCCAAGTGCAACAAGGTTAAGTTGATTTGCCCAGTAAGTCTTAAAGTCAAAAGCGCCTTCAGGAAGGAAGACTTCAGCAGGGCATTTCCAGTTTAGCGTTTTTCTGGGGCGCGTGTTGAGTTTCCA
>JANXXX010000124.1 GCA_025350405.1 Gallionella sp. | reverse complement strand
CGCGCGCGACACATTCGAGATGATCCACAGGCGCGGCATCTACATCGAGGCCAAGCCGTTCTCGATCGGTTTGCGCATCGAGCATCCGCAGTCGCTGATCGACCGCGCGCGCTACGGCAAAAACGCGGGCAACCCGCAGCTCGGCGCGGCGGATTACAAGCTGGTGCATCACGCCAGCAACGGCCGCTCGGTGTACAGCTTCTGCATGTGCCCCGGCGGCACGGTGGTCGCGGCGACATCGGAGCCGGGGCGCGTGGTCACCAACGGCATGAGCCAGTATTCGCGCAACGAGCGCAACGCCAACAGCGGCATCGTCGTCGGCATCACGCCCGAGCAGGATTATCCCGGCGATGCTTTGGCGGGTGTGGAATTCCAGCGCCGTTGGGAATCGCGCGCATTCGAATTAGGCGGCGGCAATTACTGTGCGCCCGGACAACTGGTCGGCGATTTTCTCGCGGGGAGGCCTTCGACGCAATTCGGCGAAGTGCTGCCGTCGTACACGCCCGGCGTACACCTGACCGACCTGTCCACCGCGCTGCCGGATTACGCCATCGCCGCGATCCGTGAGGCATTGCCCGCCTTCGCCAAACAGATCAAGGGATTCGATTTGCCCGACGCGGTGCTGACCGGTGTCGAGACACGCACCTCCTCGCCGATTCGCATCAAGCGCAACAAGGACGATTACCAAAGCATAAACACCAAGGGCTTGTACCCAACCGGTGAAGGCGCGGGCTATGCAGGCGGAATACTTTCGGCGGCGGTGGACGGGATCGAGGTTGCCGAAGCTGTTGCGCTGAGCATGGCAAATTGATGCAATAGCGTTTTTGCTTGGGCCAACGATAAATGACTTGGGGTAAACTATCCCTGTCGCGCCTAATTTTTTAAGATTGGTAATTTATGGAACAAACCCCCGTACATGAACAACACAACCCGGATCTGCTTGCCTTAATACCCAAGAACGCAAAAACAATTGTCGAGGTTGGCTGCAGCTCTGGCGCCCTGGCTAGGGAATACAAGAAAATTAATAGTAATTGCCAATACCTCGGTGTGGAATGCGTCGCTGAATATGCAAAGCTTGCAGAAAGGTATTGCGACTCGGTTTTTGTTGCTGACATTGAAAGTGTCGATGAAATGTTTCTTCGGGACACTCTCGCTGGTGATTGCTGGATTTTCGGCGATGCTCTTGAGCACCTTAAAAACCCCTGGGCTTTGCTTTCAAAAATCCGCAAGAACATTCCAGACCACGGAAGTATTGTGGCCTGTATACCCAATGCACAGCACTGGAGCATTCAGGCACGGCTGAGCTGCGGCGACTTCAGGTATGAAGACTCTGGCTTGCTGGACAGAACACATATTAGATGGTTTACAAGGCTGACCATCATTGAGATGTTTCGCGATGCCGGTTTCAAGATTGTCGAGGGCTCTCCGAGAATTTTCAATGAGCCCAATCGGGAGCGTGTCCTGCCCGTCATCAGGTCAATGGCCGCATGTATTGGCGCCGACCCCGAGATGGCTGTTAACGATGCTTTGCCGTTACAATATGTGCTACGTGCAGTTCCCGTTTAATGGGTTGTACCACCCAACCATCCACAGCAATATTGATATCAGTAAAGAGACGTGCCGTTGCCTTTGATTTATGCAGCCAACCTTAGTACCAAATAATAATTCACGGAAACCACTTTGATTATTGAAATTGTTAGCGCGACGAGAATGTCAAAGAACGATTTTTGGAATAAGTCGCCGCTGGGCTTGTCTCTGAAACGCATTTCACATGAAGCTCGTTTGGCGGTTTTTGTTGCCTACGAAAACCGTCGCGGCCTTCCGGAGGTTTTCAATGCGCGCATAACCGCCCAGAATCACCACGAGGCGCTGGTATTTATTCACGACGATGTCTGGATAGACGATTACTTTCTGGCTGATCGCATCATTGAAGGACTCAAGGCATACGATGTCTTTGGCCTTGCGGGCAACCGGCGCAGGATACCGAACCAACCGTCCTGGTTATTTATTGACGAAAAACTTACTTGGGACGACAAGGCCAACCTCAGTGGGAGTGTCGCGCATGGTGCTCATCCATTCGGGGCAATAACTCATTTTGGGTCTGTGCCTGCCGAGTGTGAGCTTTTGGATGGAGTCCTCCTTGCCGCAAAGAAATCCACTCTGATTGACAATGGAATCCTGTTCGACCCAATTTTTGATTTTCACTTCTACGATATGGATTTTTGCCGCACCGCGCGAATGAAAAAGTTGCGGCTGGGTACTTGGCCGATTTGCATTACCCACCAAAGCGCCGGGGCGTTCGAAAGTACCAGTTGGCAAAACAAATACCTCTTGTATCGTGAGAAATGGGAAAAATAGGCTGGCCACACCAGATGCCGGATAGCTGAAATTAAGGCAATGCCTGGACATTTTTCTTTCGCCACGTTCAACGCTTATTGCTCAGACTTTTCACATCAAATTATCCAACATGGGATAATCGCTTTTCGTTTATGGCGAAACGCTAATTTATCAGCTCCAAATTGCAAACTGCCCTTAGATTAGCTGACTTAACTGACTGAGAACACATTACCCACCAAGGGTGTAATGTAGTATCGATGATTTTATTCTCACATCCATTTATTAATGTTTACCCGTATTCAAATAAGCAGGGTTTGATATGTTATTGATGATCGATAATTACGATTCTTTCACCTACAACCTGGTGCAGTATTTCGCCGAGTTGGGTGCGGATGTGGTCGTGCACCGCAACGATGAGATCACCATCGAACAGATTGAAAAAATGAATCCGCAACACATCGTGGTGTCGCCCGGCCCGTGCACCCCAAATGAGGCGGGCATATCGGTCGCGGCGATCAGGCACTTTGCAGGCAAGGTTCCATTGCTCGGTGTGTGTCTCGGTCATCAGAGCATCGGCCAGGCATTCGGCGGCAAGATCATCCACGCCAAACAATTGATGCATGGCAAGACATCACTGATCCATCACAACAATACCAGCGTGTTCACTGGCCTGCCCAACCCGTTCACCGCCACGCGCTACCACTCGCTGGTTATCGAGCGCGAAACGTTGCCAGATTGCCTGAAGATCACCGCCTGGACCGACGACGGCGAGATCATGGGCGTGCGCCACAAGACGTTCGAGGTGCATGGCGTGCAGTTCCATCCCGAGTCCATACTCACCGAACATGGGCACGACATGCTGGACAATTTTCTGAAAGGGAGAAAATAACCATGATCACACCCCAACAAGCGCTAGCCCGTCTGATCGAACAGCGCGAAATTTTTTATGATGAAATGCTATCGCTGATGCGCCAGATCATGAGTGGTGAAGTGACGCCCGTACAAATCGCCGGTATCCTGGTCGGCCTGCGAGTCAAAAAGGAAACGGTGGGGGAGATCTCCGCCGCCGCACACGTAATGCGCGAATTCTCCTCCAAGGTACCCGTCGCCAACCGCGCCCACCTGGTCGATACCTGCGGCACGGGTGGCGATGCAGCGCACACATTCAATATCTCCACTGCCAGCGCGCTGGTTGCCGCTGCCGCAGGAGCTCGGGTGGCCAAACACGGCGGGCGCTCGGTGTCCTCGACCTGCGGCTCGGCGGACGTGCTGGAAGCGCTCGGCGTCAACCTCAACCTGGCCCCGGAGCAGGTTGGCCAGTGCATAGATCAGATCGGTATCGGCTTCATGTTCGCGCCCAACTTTCACGGCGCAATGAAGCATGCTGCACCGGTACGCCGCGAGTTGGGGGTGCGCACAATTTTCAACATACTGGGACCTCTCACCAATCCTGCCGGGGCGGATAACCAGGTGCTCGGCGTGTTCCATCGCGACCTGGTCGGCATCCAGGCGCGCGTGCTGCAACGCCTTGGCAGCCGCCATGTGCTGGTAGTCCACGGCGCGGATGGCATGGATGAAATTTCGATCTCCGAAGGCACTTACATCGCAGAACTGAAAAACGGCGAAGTCAGCGAATACACCGTGCACCCCGATCTGTTCGGCCTGACCAGCGCGCCAGTTAATCTGCTGCGTGTGGCCAATATCGAAGAAGCGTGCGAAAAACTATTGGGCGTGCTAAACAATGAAGTCGGTGCACCGCGCGACATCGTGCAACTGAATGCCGGTGCGGCGATCTATGTGGCGGGGCTGGCGAAGACCCTGCAGGATGGCGTCGCCAAGGCCGATCAGGTAATCGCCAGCGGCGCGGCGAGAACCAAACTGAATCAGCTCATCGCGATAAGCAATCGCCTCAAGACTTGATCTCAGCGATCCCTCACATCGAGGAATTCGACTCTCGGCAAAAGTCCGCTTGCGCCTAAACCAATTGACTGTGACAAGAACTTGCACAAGAGCATCTCTTTTGTGCCATTTGAAACGCTTTCCGGGTAAATTACTTTTGAGTGATTTACCTTGTTGAAATCCTGGCTAAAACTCTTTCCAATCACCGTCTTCGGCAACACTGGCTTTGATCAGTTTGCGTTCTTTTCTGTGTGGTGCCAGTGCGGCGGAAGCTGAATGCGCGATGGCTGGTTTATCCACAGATTTGGCGACGTTAGTCCGCGTATCTCCGCTACCCGTTTCCAGCTTGAACACACTCACCGCTTCCGACAGACTGCCCGCTTGTTCTTGCATCGCTTCGGCGGCGGCGGTGGCCTCTTCCACCAAGGCGGCGTTTTGCTGCGTCATCTCGTCCATCTGGGTGATCGCCTGATTGACTTGCTCAATGCCCGCACTCTGCTCGTGGGAGGCGGCGGCGATCTCGGACATGATGTCGGTGACGCGCTTTACCGCAGTGACGATCTCAGTCATGGTCGCGCCAGCCTGATCCACTTGCTTGGCACCCATATCCACTTTGTCCACCGAATCTCCGATCAGGGTCTTGATCTCCTTGGCCGCAGCGGCCGAACGTTGTGCCAGGTTGCGCACTTCCGCAGCCACCACCGCGAAGCCTCGTCCCTGCTCGCCGGCACGCGCGGCTTCGACGGCAGCATTCAATGCCAGGATATTGGTCTGGAACGCAATGCCTTCGATGACGCTGATGATGTCGACGATTTTCTTTGAGCTATCGCTGATTGAGGCCATGGTCTGCACCACCTCATTCACCGCTAACCCGCCCTTGACTGCGATGTCAGATGCATTCACCGCCAATTGATTGGCCTGCTTGGCATTCTCCGCGTTCTGCTTCACGGTCGCGGTCAGTTCTTCCATGCTCGAAGCGGTTTCTTCCAGGCTGGAGGCCTGCTCTTCGGTGCGCGATGACAGGTCGGCATTGCCTTGGGCGATCTCTCGAGAAGCAGTGGCAATGGAGTCCGTGGAACTGCGCACATCGGTGACGATGCCTGACAGGCTTTCGTTCATGTCTTGCAAAGCTTGCATCAATTGCCCGGCTTCATCTCTGGATTTCACTTCGATGCGCTGGGTCAGGTCGCCGTCGGTTACACGCCGGGCAATTTTTATGGCGTGTCGTAACGGACTGGCCACCGACCTTACGATTATAGCCAGTCCGAGTGCGAGCAATCCCAGCACCGCGACAAGGCTGCCGACCACGATAGCAATGCTGCTCCGTAACGTCCGGTCGAGCGCGCTGGTCTCGTACCCCACCTTGACCTTGCCGATTGTTTTACCGTCCGTGCCAAGGATATTGCGCTCGTAAACCAGCAGCCGTGATGTATCAGCAGGCGCTTTCATAATGTCGCCCGTAAGCGACTTCGCTTCTGCGTCGTAATACTCGGCAAACGCGATGTCCTTGTCCTTTACCGTTTGCTTGACGAAATTCTCCAGTGCAGAGAGGTCATAGTTGATCACATACTGCACACTGATTGTGGCGAGCATAGCAGTGAGACTTTCCGCTTTGGATTGCATCATCGAACTTAACTCGCGGTACTGTTGGGTGACCAATCCTCCACCCAGTGCGCCGATCAAAATCGTGACCAGCAGCAGCGTCGGCAGCAGCAATTTCTTGTTGATCGTATCCAGCCTGAACAGATGAAATTTCATATACCGCCCTCATTGCCAAAGTGTTGTAAGCGGAGCGCCACCGGTACTATCGCACCGATGGCATATTGACGCTCATTTTTCAAAACTTGCTTATAGATGCTGCCTTGCCATTTTTTACCACCGTGTAAAAAATCGATTTACTGCCTTGATGGTCGGTGGGGCTATATGCAACCTTAAGGCCACCGAGGTCGATATTCAGAGTTTCGAAGGTGCCGAGAAATGTTGCACGGGTAAGGTTACTGCCTGCTTTTGTTAGCGCTTCAACCAGCACCGCCGCATCGACATAACCCTCAAGACTGGTGAAATCAAATTCGGCTTTTTTGTCCGCTTTTTTCATGACGGCCTGGTACTGCTTGACTATAGCCGTGGCGTCATCGAACGGTGAAGGCATCACTTGCGTGATATAAACACCCTCCCCGGCGCTACCCGCCTCCTTGATAAAGTTGCTGGTGCCCACGAACGAAAGATTCAGAAATTTGGGATTGAAACCAGACGCCTTGGCTTTCTTGACGAACTCAGCGCACGCTTTATAGGTTCCCACCATAATCACGGCTTCAGGGTTGGCTGCCTTGATGGCCGCGAGTCCGGCATCCACGTCGGTCGTGTTGCGCGTGTATTTCCCTTCTCCAGTCAGCGCCAGCCCCATCTTGTTCAACGCTCGGCTGACGCCAGCCTTGCCCGCGTTGCCATAGCCATCGTCCTGAATGAACACGCCGATCTTTTTGATGCCCAGGTCTTTCGTCAAATGTTCAACCATGCCCTCAGTCTCATCGAAATAGGAGGCGCGCACATTGAAAACGAGTTTTTGAACAGGGTTACGCAAGGCCTCGGCACCGGTGAATGGGGCGATATAAGGAACATTCATCTTGGTTGCAAAAGGGATGGCCGCCGCCGAGGTAGGCGTGCCGACATAGCCGAATAACGCGAAAACTTTGTCCTGCTCGATCAGCTTGCGGGTCATCGCTGCAGTTTGTTCGGGCTCGTAGCCATCATCGTAACTGATCAGTTTGATTTTGCGTCCATTCACCCCGCCCGCCGCATTGACCTTGTCAAAGTAAGCTGTCGCACCCGCCTTGAGTTGTGTTCCCAATCCAGCGGCAGGTCCGCTTAACGCATTGCTCATGCCAATCACGATCTCGTTTTGCGTTACACCGTCTTCTGCATATGCAGAAGACGTCACCGCCAAAAACAGCAGCACAAAAAAATTCAGTATCATTTTTTTGGATCTCATCGTTCGACTCCCTTTTTAAGTGGGCGGTTTCAAGATCCAAGTGCAACAAGGTTAAGTTGATTTGCCCAGTAAGTCTTAAAGTCAAAAGCGCCTTCAGGAAGGAAGACTTCAGCAGGGCATTTCCAGTTTAGCGTTTTTCTGGGGCGCGTGTTGAGTTTCCA
>JANXXX010000121.1 GCA_025350405.1 Gallionella sp. | reverse complement strand
TGGAAACTCAACACGCGCCCCAGAAAAACGCTAAACTGGAAATGCCCTGCTGAAGTCTTCCTTCCTGAAGGCGCTTTTGACTTTAAGACTTACTGGGCAAATCAACTTAACCTTGTTGCACTTGGATCTTGAAACCGCCGAGTTTTAAATGAAAAATATCACGGTAAAACCATTATGCTTGGCCATCGGATTGGCGCTGGCGGGCTCTGCCTCTGCAGTCACACTAGACTTCAGTGGTTCAAATTTTTACATGAAGTTCCTAGATGGCAATCAGCGCGGCGCACCCACCGGGAGTATCGATACCAATAGTGGTGCCGATCAAGGCCAGTTCACCGAATTGAATCTCATTTTTAAGGCGAAAATTTCGCCCCAAGTCGAGGCGGGCGGACGTATCCAGAGCCGCAGCAGCGCAGCCTACTGGACTGAATATGGTGGCTTCGGCAAAGAGAATGGGGCTGGTTCGAATACAGCGGGACCAACTGGTGGTTACCAGAACAACGAAATCAATCATCAGAAGTTCATGAAGCTGCGCGGGGCCTATGTCGAGCTAACGCCCGGATACAGCTGGTTGAATCTTGCACGTATCGGCACCAGCGACTGGGGCATGTTTGATCCATTCACCGTGGGCAAGGTCCGTTACATCGACCGCGACAATTACAATGGTTTCTATTTCAAAGGGCCAATCGCAGCAGGCAGCAGTTGGGAATTTGCGCGCATTTCCTTGCCGGACTATTTGCAGTTTAACTGGGGGCAGGGCGCGACTTGTTGCAGTACCGATACTACGCAATACAATGAGGCCGTTTATATTGCGCAATTTAAAATGCCGGTAGGTGGGGCGAAGCTTGCGGCGAGCTACCAGTCTTTCATCGATCATACGCTGACGAATCCTGCCGCTCCTGCTTCGTTCAGCGGTACGAGTGTAACAGGTATCTATAGGAATACTGTTTTCGCACTCAAGGCAGACGGAAGTCCCATTGATGCAGTTGATTTGCGTGGCGCGTATTACAGGTCGACGTCTGATCCTTCCACCGGCATATTCGGCCAAAGTTGGGGTAATACCCCTGCGGGTAGTATTACCGACAGCGCGATCAAACTCGACGCGGACTGGACGCAAACTCCGGTTATGGGCCTGGCTTTTAATTTCCAGTATTTCAATATCGGGGCAGGTTATTACAGCACCACGGCTGCGCGACGCGAATCCGACGTGCTGCTCACGGAAGGTTCCGAGTCCGCATGGTACAAGTGGGGGAGCCCGCTCTGGTCAGGTGGCGCAGCGGCCGACTATACTCAGTCCGCCTCCAACAGCCACGTCACCGATAATGCCTACATGGACTTTAACGAGTCACCTGCCGAGTCGGTGGTAGGCTGGAAGGGCCTTACCGCTCTGGCCAAGTACGATGCAGGCAATACGCCGATGTCGCTTGAGTTAACCAGAGTTGGTTATAACAATAACTGGCAGAACTACGCTGCAACTGATCCATTGTCTAATCTTTATGCCGCGAACCAGGATCGTTCGACCAATATCATGGCTTTTAAACTCAATCATATTTTTTCTGTGATGGGCGGCCTGGATGCCAATTTCAAGTACAAAAGAGTGGATGACAAGGATGGCGTGAACACGGCTATAGCTACGGATGATCGTAATGTGCTCGATAGCGGTATTACCCTCAGTGCGGGAAATCAGTTATTCAGCCACCTGTATGGCACCATCTCGTATGGTCGATATACCCGCGATATTACGGCAGGATCCAATACTTACAATAATTCCAAAAGCATCTATGGCCTGAAGTTTGCCTACAACCTGCCCGGCTTTGAAATGGGGATGTTGACGCAATTGATTCAGGGTGATGGCAATCCGACTGAGGCCGTTTCTGGCCAGGTTGATATCAAGCAATATCGCATGAAGGTTTTTGCCCAAGTCAATTTTTAAGTAGTGAACTTCCTCCCGCTTGATTTGGAGATAAAAACCCTCCCCTGATCCGGGAGGGTTTTTTATGGGAGGTTTTCCCATGCTCGGCGAGGATAATGTGCAGGCGTATACTGCGTCCGCTAAACCTGACTAGGTAAGGCAGGGCTGAATGCCAGTTGCAGGCATTGGAAATGTGAAGACTATGGCAATGCGCAGGCCATGAAAATGCGAAGGATAGCCACGTGAAATCTCCTTTACTGTTTATTGCACTTATATGGCCCATGCTGAACGCATGGGCCGGTCAGCAGTCCCTGGTGACGATCAGCGATCCGTCCGGTGATGATTACGGTGCCGGTACGCTGGTCTATCCGCAGCGCGCCGATTTTCAAGCCGGCGATCTCGACTTGCTGCAGCTGAAGATCAGCCGCGATGATGAAGGTTTCTGGTTCGAGGCGATGTTCAAGAATCCGATCCGTGATCCCGGTGGTGTACCTGGCGCGGTGGGCGCAGAATCTCTGGCAAACTTCGCTCGCAAGGGTTTTTACCAATTCAATATTGACGTTTATGTCGACACGGATCGCGTCAAGGGTTCGGGCAACACCTTCGCTTTGCCCGGCCGCCAAGTTCAGATCGATCCGGCCTATGCATGGGAAAAGGTGGTGGCTCTTACGCCGCGGCCTGAGTTGATGAGGCAACAATTATTGGGTGCGCTGACCGAGCAATTTCCAGATCGAACAATTGCCGAGACCGAGGCCAGTGTCGACCAAGCGATGTTTTTTCCAACGCGGATTCGAGTCCGCGGTAAGTCGATCGCCTTTTTTGTTCCTGCCAGTTTCTTTGCCGGAAGTGACGGGACGGACTGGGCTATCACGGCCTTGGTCACCGGGGCGATGATTACCATCCCGGCTGACTTGTCATTCTTCCCCACGACCATGAAACCGCTCGAGCGTCTCCAGTTGGGTGTCATGCAGCCTGTGGCAGGGCGACCCAATGAGACATTCGGCTATAGCGGTGCCATGCCGAGTCCGGTGGTGGATATGCTGGGTTCTTCGGCTGAGCAGCAGGTGCGGCAGCTTACGGCAAAGGAGGGCATTACAGGCGTCTCCTGGGGGCCGCATGCGGTCAATGGCATCGCGATGTCAGTTGCTGCGAGTGATGCTCCAATAGTGGAACAAAAATCTGCCGGTTCAATTAGTGCAAAACCAGTAGTTCCTATCGGTAATTTGTTGCAGCCGGAAAACCCCATCGCTGCCAAGCCTTCAGAAGCTAAGCCTGCGGAGACAAGACCGTTTGCCGATCCGTCCATTGTTGCCAGACGGCTACAGGCCCTGCAGCAGTTGTTCGATCAAAAGCTGATCGATGAGGCCGATTACAAGCAGCAGAAGCAGCGCATCCTGAACGATTTGTAGCCGTTACTTATCATGGGGGTTGTCATTATGAACACCCTGAAAATTATTGCGACTGGTTTCATGTTGTTGTATTGCGTGATGGCAAAAGCAGGTGAGATGCAAGTTGGGATTAGCTATGTTCCCTTAATATCGGATAAGCCAGATATCCATATCAACTATCGTCCGTCAGACAGCCATTTCCAGTTCGGCTATAAATACCAACGCTGGACAGATAATTTTGTGGACAGCTTTCAAGTACCCATAACCAGGAGCATTCAAACACGAAGCGGTCCCATTTTGATATATCTATCCGAGATTGATACCAGCGGAACGTTATATTATGGAATGGAGCTGTTGAAATATACAGCCGAGGAGCAAACCATTGGGCCTGGCGGAGGAAATGGGAGCATTTCAAATAACGATTTGTATTTTGGTGCAGGGATAACCGGACATTGGGGTGCCAACTTGTACAACAATTGGGGTGGCACTTTTACTACAACTTTGGTTTATTCCTCGGTCCATCTGCCGATACGAGAAGTACTTCCAAGAGAAATACCGGCATGTCCGGGGGAAGCTTTGATATGCAACTACAAATTGGCTTATTCTATTAGCCAACTCGGGCTTAAGAAGTTTCAAGCTTAGCCTTGATCCGTCATTCGGCAGCATCAATCAGTGCTGTTTAGTTTCTGCAGTTTAAAGTCAGCGCTTTACCATCCACTGCAATTGATGAAAACGCTAATTTTGATGAAGACTATCCCCGGCAATAATCAATTGCTCTTTGATGAGCAGGGCGTCCAGCCCATCAAGTAGATCGTTAACTTTTTCGAGTATAGTCGAATGATTCGTCGGTGCAATAGCCAATAGAAGTTCATTCAGCTGTGCTTGAAAGTCTGGCTGGCGCTTTGGGCATTTTGCCAACACATATTTAACAAGCCGCTTTTCTCCGGGGTGGTGTAAGCGGTTTATGGCAAAGAGGATATCAAAGTAACTTGCAAGCACAGCAGTAATGCGGTGATTGACGCTCAGATAATCTTTTCGATTCAGCGCCAAAGTGATCTGGTGCACATAAGATGATAGCGTGCCGCGAAGGATAGGGTGATTCTTCGCAATGATGGCGCAACGTAGCGGTTCGGGATAAGGTTGTTCCGCTTTTGTACGGAGCGACACAAACCATTGCCCTCGGTCATATAGGGGCTTCGAATGCAGAACATTATGGATGAAGCAGGTGCTATAGCCGACAGACGCCTGATGTCGAAGCAACACTCGATCAAGCTGTGCTTCAATCCACGCAGGTGAACGATACATGATGTCAACAATGATGCCATTCCGAAACGCGACCCACTCATCTCCGGGTTCCCAAAAGTTATTGCCTATGCTTGCGCGTGCGCCGAACTTTCTTCCCAGATCGGCACGCCAAGCTTTTGATGGTTCATGTTCTGCATAGATGTACAAATCAAGATCCGAGCTATCATCGGAGAACTCACCCGCTTTTGATCCGGAAAGTACAACAGCAGTTACTTCTGGCAGCGTTGCGAATTCCGCAGTGAGCTCTTCAAGCAAAGTTTGTGTGGCAGGCTCGATCATTGCAATTATCAATATCTCCGTTCAGACACACTCACATATAAAGACCGTTAGTTTGCTCCAGCCAGTCCGCAATCTTTTCGACTGCGCTTGGAACATTGTTGTCGGATATGTCCACCGTGAGGGTTGGTAGTGTGGAGGCTCCGATCAGTTTTCGTAAGAGCTCCTGCTCATCCAGGAATAATTGCAGGTTGTCATATTGGGATGGATTGCCGGAGATCTTAAGCCGTTCAGTTCTGGCCGCTTCAAAAGATTCTGGAGTTCGGGTGCAGAATATCAGGCGAAAACCAATTGGCCGCAGCCTGTCTTCTAGCCACTTGAAGTCGTAAAATTTGCCGTACTTGCGCAATTGGTACATCTGAGTGGATATGTGAAACCGGTCTACGATCCACGAATAATATCGTTGCAACTCAAACAACTGCACCCATGTCCGATAAGTTTCCATGGCTAAATCTTCTTCCTGAGGCTCAAAGTTGATCAAGCCCCGCCCCCAGGGAAAGTTTGTGAACGCGCACCATTCAGCGGAGATAAGCGGCGAGTGATAGCGATACTTGCGCGGACCGACAATACGTGGATGCTCGTTGAGTGCGAAGGCTATCTCGGTCTTATAGGTGAGGCGTGTGCCTTCAAGTATGATTTTTGGGCAGAGTTTCGGCATCATTAAATCCTCGCTTCTCTTTGAGATTCCCCCTGAAAATTGAGGAAAGTATCTTCATGTTCGTATCGTGCCGTGCAATAAATTGAAAAGCAATTTTAGCAGTCTTGCTTTGGCGCGGAGTGGCACTTCTTTTCGGGTAACTGCCTTCCTGAAAGTTGCCATTCGGGAAGTGCGGCGACATATGGTATTCGACATTGAGAATTGCCGGCCCGTACTAAAAGGACAGTGGGCAAAGGTTGCGATAAAATCCAGTCAAGCCAGAGAATATCTGGTTCACTTGGATTCCGTTATTATTTTTTCCGCACATCAACCCATTTTTCAGATTGTTCGGTGTATTTTTGAAGAATATCTTTAACCCTGTACCAAGCGCCTATACCACGGGGATTCCGTTCCTCAATCATGCCTCTGGGGTTAAACACAACATTATCGATCTTGCTGCAAAAATCTTTCGAGATGAATAGCGATAGATCTACGCAGCTCTCCTGAGATCCTTCATTGGTGGTGTCGGGTGTTGCGCTGCACATTTGTGAGATTGCCTCTGTTGCGCCATAATCTTCTTCAAGGCATTTCTTCACAATATATTTCGTCGTTCCGCACTTTTCAGTCTGGCAGTTTACATCGCGGGAATATTCGACATATTCAACCTGGGCATAATTAATCCCGCGGCGTATCTGGCTTTCCGTAACGGCGGCATCCAGATTGCCGAAGAAAAATAAACCGCGAAATATGCTGTTACCTTCCATGTCGTCCAAGGCCGGCAGGCTGGCTATCGGGCCGCGGCGTTTCTCCGTGTCATAGTTCAGGATGCGTACCCACTGGTATCCGTCTTGCATACCCTTTTCTGCTGCGCGCCGCATCACTATATTCGCGGCCTGCTGTGGTGTTTGCCTGTAGGAGTTGAAATAGGAACCGAACATCCATTTATTATTGCTCATTTCGCGTTCAAAATATCCCACGCCTCCATCGACTGATGGCCTATAAACCCAAGAGGGCGTGGTCGTAGCGCAGGCAGCAAGAGCCAGAATAGTGCCAATCAGAATGAACCGGATCAGTGATTTACTGGACATCATGTTCCCTTATTTAAATGGGGTAAGTGTCGAACCGTCTAAAAACGTAGACCTACCCAGCGAGTCAGGTTGAGTGTAGCGTACATCCGCAACCAAAAGGAAGGGGGCGTATGCTGTGCCGGTCATTTCTACAACACGACCAAGGACAAGCGCACCACGCCGGAAAAGATTGAAATGAAGCAATACGATTCGAATACAAGCAAGCACGTCATGTACAAGGAAACCAAGCTGAAGTAATTCGGCCTAGTTTCGTCTGGCAAAGAAAAACCCGCGCGAGCGGGTTTTTTGTTCTCAACTCCGATACCTTGTGGCTCTTTGCATCCGTCGCTTGACTCCGCCCAGCTACGGCAAGATGGGCGGCTGGAGCGCATTGTTGGGCGATATAGAAATTACCACTTCGGCCCCCGGTGCTTGAGAATATCTTTCGCCTCAAGTTCCCATTGTGAGTATGTTAATGAGGACTCCATTTCTTTTGAATCATTATGGGATAGTGGCAGCGCCACGATTTCTGGATCAATGGGCTGGTCGTCGGGCAAATCGTTTTTTATAATGTGTCGCAAGGTGCCGCGTAATGATTCCTCATGCAAAACACCAGTGAACTCGTAAACATCCTGTGACGGAAAAAAAGAGAGCTCAAGGGTGGCACTTGATAAAATTAGTCCCTCTGTGAGGCGTGCACTAAATGAGATAGTGCTAGTTTTCTCATCGTAATTTATGTTTTCGATTTGACCTGTCGGTGTATTTCCCATGAGGCCACTAGATGAAAGGAAGAAACCAAATAGACAGTCCGCAGAGCGCCACAACTCAACGGTATAACCATAGGCATGTTCCTCGGTGTAACTCATGTTGCTATATGAGCCGACAACGGTAATTGGAGCTTGAGTATTGAGCTTAAGCGTGCACTCAGATGCATTTGCGAAAGCGGCAAAGAAAAACAGTACCGCCGCTGTAAAAGCATATTTCAGCACCAATAATCTCCTCTGCTCAACGTTAAATAGACACCCTAAAACCCGCCTGCAAAAGCACCTTCTGGTTGTATGGGCAGCTATTCATGGATAGCTAAATTTCCTAACTCTGAGCCCAAGCCCGCGCTTCCGTGTAATCCGTGAACACCCGTATATCCGCATCCACAAAGATGCGCGACAGCCATGCCTGCCAAGTGATCCACTGGTTGTCGGTGACCAAGGCGATTTTGGTGAAGTCGTGGTTGTGTTCGCGGCTGAAGAATTTGATCTCTTCCCAGGCTACGTCGAGGGTGTAGCTGACCATCGCGCGCAGGTCGAACAGCAGGTTTACGGTGCCGGGCGTTTTCAGTTTGTACAACGATTGCTCTTCGAATGTCTTGAAGTCGGCGATGGTGAATTCGCCGAGGACGGCGACGTTGACGAGGTTTTGGGTTTGTTCGATGGTGATCATTTTGTTTTCTTCCTCTTAATGCTTCGGGCTTAGGCGTAAGCTTAGCACACCCCCCGCGATGATGAGTGCCATACCCAGCCAACTGCTGAGCGGCAGGGCTTCATTCCACAGCAACATGCCGAACAGGCTGGCGAATACGATGGTGCTGTAGGCCAGGCTGCTGACTACCAGCGTGTTGCCGACGCGGTGGGCGTGGGTCATGGCGATCTGCGCGAGCGTGGCGGTGCTGCCCAAACCTAACAGTATTGCAAAACCTTGCGCGGTGATGGCATGCACGGTGTCGAACAACATCAGCGCGCCGCTGACTAGCGAGGCGGTCAGGCTGAAGTAGAACACGGTGCGCGGCGCCGGTTCGCGGAGGATGCCGAGTTGCTTGACGTTGAGATAGGCGATGCCGGCGAGGAAGCCGGAGATCAGCCCGAGCAGGCCGGGCAGTAATTGGTTGCGAGCTAGAGTCGGATGCAACAGCAATACCACGCCGAGGAAACCCAGCACGATGGCGATGGTCATTGGCAGATGGAATTTATCCTTGTACACGATCATCGTGAACACGGTGAGGAATAGCGGCGCGGTGTAGTTGAGCGTGACGGCGGTGGCGAGCGGCAGCACGGTGATGCAGTAGAAGAACAGCACCAGCGCGACCGTGCCGGAGATGCCGCGCCACAGGTGGGCGCGCCAATGTTGCGTGACCACGCTGATGTGTTGTGAGCGCATGATGGCGTATACCAGCAGCAGGCCGAAGAACGAACGGTAGAACACCAGTTCGATATGCGAGAAGTAGGGCGCGCCGAGTTTGACGAATACGCCCATGCAGCCGAACAGGAGACCGGCTACGAGCATCCACAAAGAACCAGGGTTACGCGTCATTAGAGTTTCAACCTCCATCCCAGTTGCCCCCTCGCTCCGCTCTCCCCCTCTGCTAGGGGGAAGGAGTTACACATCCTCTCCCGCGAGCGGGAGATAACCAGCGACTTGCCCGCTTGCGGGCTTAGTCGAATGGCTAGTTGTTCCATCAGGACCGAGGAGAGGGTTGGGGAAAACTGCTAAAGGTGCGAAGCAAGATTGCGGCGCAGATACTCGTGGAAATGCAGCATGCCGTCTTCGGTAGGCGACTGGTACGGGCCGTGCTCTTCGATGCCGCGCTGGTACAGCGACTTGCGCCCTTGGTGCATCCTGAGACAAATGACATCGTCCTCGACCGCCGTTTCGTTGTAGGCCTGTTGCTCCGCTTCGACATATTCGCGCTCGAACAGCGCGATGTCTTCGAGGTAATAGAATTCGACGATGTTGGTGCAAGCCTCCGGGCCGCGCGGCACCAGGGTGCTGACGACCAGCGTGCCGGGATACCACTCGACCATGATGTTGGGGTAGTAGGTGAGCCAGATCGCGCCGTATTTCGGCAGTTGGTCGCCGTGATAGCGCAGTACTTGTTCATGCCACTTGCCGTACACATCGCTGCCGATTTTGCGCAGCCCGTTGCGGATGCCGACGGTCTGCACGCTGTATTGTTCGCCGAATTCCCACTTGAGATTGTCGCAATCGACGAACTCGCCCAGCCCGGGATGGAAGGGCACCACGTGGTAGTCCTCCAGATACACTTCGATGAAGGTCTTCCAGTTGAATGCGTATTCGTCCACTTGCACGCGATCCAGCATGTAGCCGGAAAAGTCGATCTCTTGCATCACGCCAACATTGGCCAGGTCTTTCGCGACATCGCGTTTGCCTGCGAACAGCAGGCCGTTCCAGTTTTGCAGCGGCGATTTGTTCAGGTGCAGGCAGGGATTTTGCGGGAAGTGCGGCGCGCCGAGCAGCTCGCCATCGGTCTGGTAAGTCCAGCGGTGCAGCGGGCAGACGATGTGCTGTGCGTTGCCGCGCCCCTGCAGCATCGTGGCCTGGCGGTGGCGGCAGATGTTGCTGAGCAGCTCCACGCCGTTCGCATTGCGCACCAGCATCTGCGCTTCGCCTTGCAGCACCTGGTAGTCGCCGAGATTGGGCACCATCAGTTCATGGCCGACGTAGTTCGGTCCTTGCTCGAACAACAGGCGTTGCTCTACCTCCAGGGCCTTGGCGTCGAAGTACCAGCTTAAAGGTGGTTGCTCGGGGACTTTGGTGAGATGTACTAGTTTCGCAATTTCAGACATACCCACATCCTCGTGAAGAAAGGTGAATACGATTTCATCAGGTGGGGGATTGTCCCCGAAATTAATGGGTGGGGCAACAAAAATTGGCTCAGTCGGAGTGGGTTGGGTAAAATGCCACCTCTTTACTGATGCAGAGGCAGCTATGGCAGGCAAGTCACAAAAAACGCTGGGCTACGAGTCGGCAATGGCCGAACTGGAGCAGATCGTCGCTGACATGGAAGCGGGCAAGTTGTCGCTAGAAGACTCGTTGGCGGCCTACAAACGCGGTGCGGAGTTGCTGTCGTTCTGTCGTTCCACACTGGAAGATGCGCAGCAGCAGGTGCGCGTGCTGGAAGATGGTGTGCTGAAAGATTTTTCAGCCAACGGTGAAGCCGAGAAGAATTGATGCAAGTAGACTTTCAGAGCTGGGTCGCCGCGCAGCAAGTGCGCTTCGAGGACGTGTTGTGCGGGCTGCTGCCACGCGCGGAAGCCGCCCCACAGCGTTTGCATGAAGCGATGCGTTACGCGGTGCTGGACGGCGGCAAGCGCGTGCGTCCGTTGCTGGCGTTTGCCGCAGGCGAGCTGGGCGGTGCGGATGTGGCGCGGGTGAATGTTGTAGCGGCGGCAGTCGAGTTGATCCATGCCTATTCGCTGGTGCATGACGACATGCCGTGCATGGACGACGATGTGTTGCGCCGTGGCAAACCGACTTGCCATGTGCAATACGACGATGCCACTGCGTTGCTGGTCGGCGATAGCTTGCAAGCGCTGGCGTTCCAGCTGCTCGCGGAACATCGTTTGAACGACGATGCGCAGCGCCAACTGGACATGATTAAACTGCTGGCAGTGGCCTGCGGCTCGCGCGGCATGGCGGGCGGGCAGGCGATCGACCTCGCCAGCGTGGGCAAGCCGCTCACGCTCCCCGAACTGGAATTCATGCACATTCACAAGACCGGCGCGCTGATCCGTGCGGCGGTGTTGCTGGGTGCCCACTGCGGTTCAGCCTCACCGGCTCAACTGGACAAGCTGGATCGTTTCGGCAAGCTGATCGGTCTGGCTTTTCAGGTGGTGGACGATGTGCTGGATTGCGAAGCGGATACCGCCACGCTGGGCAAAACGGCGGGCAAGGATGCGGATAACGACAAGCCGACTTATGTCAGTCTGCTGGGTATACAGGGCGCGCGCGACATGGCGCAGCGCCTGCATCGCGAGGCACTTGAAACACTGGCGGAATTCGGCGCTTCCGCACAACGCCTGCGTGAGCTGGCCGACTTCATCATATTACGAAAGTTCTGATGTATACATTACTCAATACCATCAATACTCCCGACCAATTGCGCGCTTTGGGTCGCGAGCAGTTGCCGCAACTGGCGGGCGAGTTGCGCGAGTTCCTGGTCGAGTCGGTCAGCAAGACCGGCGGGCATCTGTCCTCCAATCTCGGCACAGTCGAGCTGACCATCGCGCTGCATTACATCTACGACACGCCGAATGACAAGCTGGTGTGGGATGTTGGCCATCAGACCTATGCGCACAAGATCCTGACCGGAAGGCGCGAGGCGATGAGCCGGTTGCGCATGGCAGGCGGCATCGCCGGATTCCCCAAGCGCGAAGAAAGCCCCTACGATACTTTCGGCACCGGGCATTCCAGCACGTCGATCTCGGCGGCGCTGGGTATGGCGGTCGCGGCGCATCTGCAAGGCTCGGCGCGGCGCGCCGTGGCGATCATCGGCGACGGCGCGATGACCGGCGGCATGGCATTCGAGGCGCTGAACAATGCCGGTGCGATGGATACGAACCTGTTGGTGATACTCAACGACAACGACATGTCGATCTCGCGCCCGGTCGGCGCGCTGAACAATTATCTGGCCAGGCTGATGTCGGGACGTTTTTATGCGGCGATGCGGCGCGGCAGCGAGATGATGTTGAAAGGCATGCCACCGGTGCTGGAGTTCGCCAAGCGCGCCGAAGAACACGTCAAGGGCATGGTGATCCCCGGCACCTTGTTCGAGGAATTCGGCTTCAACTATATCGGCCCGATCGACGGTCATGATCTGGATGCGTTGCTCGACACGTTGGGCAATATCCGCAAACTGGAAGGCCCGCAGTTCCTGCACATCGTCACGCAAAAGGGCAAAGGCTATGCGCTGGCCGAAGAAGATTGCCTGCTCTATCACGGCGTGAGCAAATTCGACAGCACGCAAGGCATTCAAATAAAAGAATCTCCCAAGCCGACTTACACGCAAGTATTCGGATCGTGGTTGTGCGATATGGCCGCGCAGGACGAGCGGCTGGTAGGCATCACCCCGGCGATGTGCGAAGGCTCCGGCATGGCGGAATTCGCCGGGCGTTTCCCGACGCGCTATTTCGATGTGGGCATCGCCGAGCAGCATGCACTCACCTTTGCGGCCGGGTTGGCTTGCGATGGCTACAAGCCGGTGGTGGCGATCTACTCGACCTTCCTGCAACGCGCTTACGATCAATTGATCCACGATATCGCGATACAGAATCTGCCTGTTGTGCTGGCGATCGACCGCGGCGGGCTGGTCGGTGCGGATGGCGCGACCCACGCGGGCAGCTTCGATCTTTCTTATTTGCGCTGCATCCCGAACATGACGGTGATGGCTCCGGCTGACGAAAACGAATGCCGCCAGATGTTGTACACCGCGATGCAGTTGAACACGCCGAGCGCAGTGCGCTATCCGCGCGGCACCGGGCCGGGTGTGGCGATCACTCAGGAAATGCGCGCGCTGACCATAGGCAAGGGCGAGCTGCGCCGCAAGGGCAAACGGGTGGCGATTCTGTCATTCGGTACCATGCTGGCGCCCGCGCTGGCGGCGGCTGAGCAACTGGATGCGACGGTGGCGAACATGCGCTTCGTCAAGCCGCTGGATGCCGAACTGGTGTTGCGCCTGGCGCGCGAGCATGAGCTGCTGGTCACCGTGGAAGAGAATGTGGTGCAGGGCGGTGCGGGTAGCGCGGTGGCGGAATGTTTGCAACAGCACGGCATCGTTATCCCGTTGCTGCAACTCGGTTTGCCGGATCGCTTCATCGAGCAAGGCGAGCACGGGCAGATGTTGGCTGACTGCGGCCTGGATGCCAGCGGGTTGATTGCGGCGATTGAAATTCATTCGCCGCCGGTTCGAAACAAATTGGCGCACAAATAAATTGACCTAGTAATTTTGTCGGGATTGGTTATAATCTCGCCTAATCGTAACCCGATAGAAAGTTTGCCATGAATGCTCCCGCTCACGCTATTGCCGATGTACAAAGTTCCGCCGATACCCGGCACCTGGCGATCGACCGCGTCGGTATCAAAGGCATACGCCATCCGGTCAAGGTCAAGGACAAGAGCATTGGCGTGCAGCACACCATCGCCACCTTCAACATGTATGTGCACCTGCCGCATAACTTCAAGGGCACGCACATGTCGCGTTTTGTCGAGATACTCAACCAGCATGAACGCGAGATCTCGGTAGAGTCGTTCGAGAACATCTTGCGCGAGATGGTGACGCGCCTGGAAGCGCAGTCCGGTTACATCGAAATGAGCTTCCCGTATTTTGTCAACAAGACCGCGCCGGTGTCCGGCGTGCAAAGCCTGCTCGATTACGACGTGACCCTGATCGGCGAAACGGTACACGGTAAACCGCGCATTACGATGAAAGTGCTGGTGCCGGTCACCAGCCTGTGCCCATGCTCGAAGAAGATTTCCGAGCGCGGCGCGCATAACCAGCGCTCGCATGTCACGCTCACATTGCGCACCAACAGTTTCGTCTGGATCGAAGACGTGGTGCGCATCGCCGAGGAGCAGGCATCGTGCGAGCTGTATGGCCTGCTGAAGCGTCCTGATGAGAAGTTTGTTACCGAGCGCGCCTACGACAATCCGAAATTCGTCGAAGACATGGTGCGCGATGTCGCGGCGGTGCTGGATGCGGACGAGCGCATCGACGCCTACATTGTCGAGTCGGAGAATTTTGAGTCGATACACAATCATTCGGCGTATGCTTTGATCGAACGGGATAAGACGAAATAACAATCCGACTACCTTGATCCGCAGATTACGCAGATTAAAATCGTACTCCATGTTGTTTTTTAATCTGCGCTAATCTGCGTAATCTGCGGACAAGTGATTTTCAAATGAAACCCATCGCCATCTTTCGCCACACTGCCACCGAAGGTCCGGGCTACCTCGCCACATTCCTCGACGAACGAAAGATTCCCTGGCAGTTGATCGCAATCGACGCGGGCGCTGCCGTGCCATCAAGCGCATCCGCCTACTCCGGGCTGGTCTTCATGGGCGGGCCGATGAGCGTCAACGACGACCTGCCGTGGATAGCGAAAGTCGAGGCCTTGATCCGCGATGCCGTCGCTCAAGACATTCCGCTGCTGGGACATTGTCTCGGCGGGCAGCTGATCTCCAAGGCGCTGGGGGGTGTGGTGTCGCGCAATCCGGTCAAGGAGATCGGTTGGGGCGAAGTGCAAGTGACGGACAACGACATTGCGCGCAACTGGTTCGGCGAGATACAAAAATTCCAGGCATTCCACTGGCACGGTGAAACCTTTGCCCTGCCGCAAGGCGCTACGCATCTGCTGTCCAGCGTATACTGTGTCAATCAGGCTTACGCTATCGGCAAACACCTCGCATTGCAATGCCACATCGAAATGACAGCGGAGATGATCGCAACCTGGTGCTCAGTGGGTGCGGATGAAGTGGCTGCGAGCCGCAGCAGTCCGGCAGTGCAGCCGGTGAGCGAGATACAGCGGCAAGTGAATGATAAACTGCCGCGCATGAACAGCGTGGCGAATCAGATTTATAGTCGCTGGATAAAAAACTTATCCGCTTGATGAATTGGTCGATAAATGTTGCTGATGAAATTTGTCGGCTTGGCTATAATGCGCGCGCTTCCGCAGCACGAGAACAATAATTAACGATTTATTCCAAGGAGAATGTTATGAAAAAACTGATCGCATTGGCATGTTTGGGTTTCGCAATTGCTGTATCCGCACCGGCTTTCGCGGGCGCGCAGCAAGACAAGATGAAGGGCTGTAACGCAGAGGCCAAGGCCGGCAACATGAAGGGTGACGAGCGCAAGGCGTTCATGAGCAAGTGCCTGAAAAAAGATTACGTGCTGAAGTCTGAAGCCGCCAAGCCAACCGCCAGCGCAGCTGCTCCTGCCGGAAAGACCAAGCAACAGGACAAGATGAAAACCTGCAATGCGGACGCAAAGACCAAGAACTTGAAGGGTGATGAGCGCAAGAAGTTCATGAGCTCCTGCCTGAAGGGCTAAGCCTGTCCTGAGCGCAGTCGAAGGGCGATAATTGTTTGCAAGGTTGTTCGCATCACCGGAACGCGCCGCAAGGCGCGTTTTTCTTTCGCTGGCATGACCAGCCAAACTTGACACGCATCTGATCCAGCAGCTATCGCCCGGAATCTCAAAGCTTAATTCTCATCAACTATCCCCACACCCATGCTGCCTTCCATAGAACAACGTCTTGCCAGTGATATTTCCGCCAAGCCCGCCCAGGTCGGCGCCGCCGTCGCGCTGCTCGACGAAGGCGCGACAGTGCCATTCATCGCCCGTTACCGCAAGGAGGTGACCGGTGGTCTCGACGATATACAACTGCGCCTGCTGGAAGAGCGCCTGCGCTATCTGCGCGAGTTGGAAGAGCGGCGCGTGTCTATCATCGCCTCGATCAATGAGCAGAACAAGATGACACCGGAACTGCTGGACGCGATCAGCCATGCCGAAGACAAGACCAGGCTGGAAGATTTGTATCTGCCCTACAAGCCGAAGCGCCGCACCAAGGCGCAGATCGCGCTGGAAGCGGGGCTGCTGCCGCTGGCCGATGCGCTGCTGGCTGATGCTATGCTCAACCCCGAGGAAGAGGCGACCCAGTACATCAAGCCCGCCTTCACCTCCGAGCAGGGCGACAATCCCGGTGTGGCCGATACCAAGGCGGCGCTGGAAGGCGCGCGCTTTATCCTGATGGAACGCTTCGCCGAGGACGCCGAGCTGCTGCAAGACCTGCGTGTCTATCTGCAAGAACACGGCGTGCTCGAAGCCAAAGTCATCGCAGGCAAGGAAGAGGCCGCCGCGAAGTACGCCGATTATTTCGCGTATGACGAGCCGATAGCCGCTATCCCATCGCATCGCGCGCTGGCGCTGTTTCGTGGCCGCCGCGAGGAGATGCTCAACGTCACACTGCGACTCGACACTGAAACGGAAAAACCCAAATGGGACGCGCCGCACAATCCCTGCGAGGCGCGCATCGCAAAACGTTTTGGCATCATCAACCAGAACAGACCGGCCGATCGTTGGCTGGCCGACACGGCACGTTGGACCTGGCGCGTGAAAAGTTTTTTGCATCTGGAATCAGAACTGATGGGCGCGCTGCGCGAACGCGCCGAGACCGAGGCGATCAAGGTGTTCGCGCGCAACCTCAAAGACCTGCTGCTCGCCGCACCCGCCGGGCCGCGCGCCACGATGGGTCTCGACCCCGGCCTGCGCACCGGCGTGAAGGTCGCGGTGGTGGATGCCACCGGCAAGGTGCTGGACACCGCCGTGATCTATCCGCATCAACCCCGGAACGACTGGAACGGCTCGCTGCACACGCTGGCGAAGCTGGCCGAAAAACATCAGGTCGCGCTGATCTCCATCGGCAACGGCACCGGCTCGCGCGAGACCGACAAGCTGGCGCAGGATTTGATCAAGCTGCGCCCGGAACTCAAGCTGACCTCGATCGTCGTCTCGGAAGCGGGCGCGTCGGTGTATTCCGCCTCCGAGTTCGCCTCGCGCGAACTGCCCGACATGGATGTGTCGCTGCGCGGCGCGGTGTCCATCGCGCGCCGCCTGCAAGACCCGCTGGCCGAGCTGGTGAAGATCGATCCGAAATCCATAGGCGTAGGGCAGTACCAGCACGACGTGGGGCAATTCCAGCTGGCGCGCTCGCTGGACGCCGTGGTCGAAGACTGCGTGAACGCAGTGGGCGTGGATGTAAACACCGCTTCAGCGCCTTTGCTAGCGCGGGTGTCCGGCCTGACCAGTGCAGTCGCGCAAAGCATCGTCACCCACCGTGACACGCACGGAATGTTCGCCTCACGCGCCGCGTTGAAAGAGGTGCCGCGTCTGGGCGACAAGACCTTCGTGCAGGCCGCCGGATTTTTGCGCATCATGGGTGGCGACAATCCGCTCGATGCCTCGGCGGTACACCCGGAGTCGTATCCCTTAGTTAAAAAAATCCTCGCAGACATCAACAAGAACATCAAGGAAGTGATCGGCGATTCCAGATTATTGAAGTCGCTCACCCCGGCCAAATATGCCGACGAACAATTCGGCGTGCCCACCATCAGCGACATCCTGCTCGAACTGGAAAAACCCGGACGCGACCCGCGCCCCGAGTTCACCACCGCCACCTTCAGGGAAGGCGTCGAAGAACTGAAAGACCTCAAGCCGGACATGATCCTGGAAGGCGTGGTCACCAACGTCGCCGCGTTCGGCGCCTTCGTCGACATCGGCGTGCATCAGGACGGGCTGGTGCACATCTCCGCACTGTCAAACAGCTTCGTCAAAGACCCGCACACCGTGGTCAAGGCCGGGCAAGTAGTGAAGGTCAAGGTGCTGGAAGTGGACGAGAAGCGCAAGCGCATCGCGCTGACCATGCGCCTGACCGACAGCGCCGCCGATGCTGTAAAAAGCGGTGCGCCGCGCGACCGGGCCACCGACGCCAAGCGCATGACGCAGCACAAACGCCAGGAAGTGCGCCAGCCCGAACCGAGTGGCGCGATGGCAGCGGCGTTTGCCAAGTTCAAGGGGTGATCATGCTTCAGGTCTCAAGCATTCGCTGTTCCACTCTTTTTGGAGATGTAGCAAGGAAAAAGAACACGAACCCTCCTTATTCTCGTCAACCGGATCAAGCGTGAAAATCAGGAGTTATATACCGCAGCGGGTAAAGTCGAATGCCCAGCCTTTACTTAACAAAAATTATTGTCGGCATCGGGTTTGTCGGAAAGCGCGCCGCAAGGCGCGTTTTTCTTTGCGGCTGTATAATCAGCACTCTTTACGCGACCCGGCCCCGCTTTATATGGTCGCGTTTTATATTTTGCCCTTTACATTCGGGATTGCATGATTAAAAAATTCCTCAAGCGTGTGTTTCGCAAGCCTGCCAAAACCAGATCAGTAGGTAACGCCCAGGTGATCCCGTTCAGATTGCATGGCGTGTCGAGCGATCACATCAGCTACGGTGCGCTGAAAGTCACCGATGGTCTTCAGGCCGCAGGCTATCAGGCCTATGTGGTGGGTGGTGCGGTGCGCGATCTGCTGCTGGGCCGTGTCCCCAAGGATTTCGATATCGCGACCGATGCCACGCCGGAAGAGGTGCGCAAGGTATTCCGCCGTTCGCGCATCATCGGGCGGCGCTTCCAGCTGGTGCACGTGATGTTCGGCGAAGAAGTGGTGGAAGTATCCACCTTCCGCCGCATGATCGAAGCCGAGGATGCGCAGACCGACGAGCATGGCCGCCTGCTGCGCGACAATGAATTCGGCGACCAGGAACAGGATGCGGCGCGGCGCGATTTCACCGCCAATGCGCTGTTCTACGACCCGTCCACCCAGGAGATCTACGACTTTCACGGCGGTTACGCCGATACCCGCAACCACCTGTTGCGCATCATCGGCGACCCGCTGGTCCGTTACCGCGAAGACCCGGTGCGCATGCTGCGCGCGGTGCGCTTGTCCGCCAAGCTGGGGATCAAGCTGGATGCTGCGACTGCCGCGCCGATCGCCGAAATGAAGAGCCTGCTCGACAATGTGCCGCAGGCGCGCTTGCTCGACGAGGTGCTGAAGATGCTGTTGTCCGGCCATTCGGTGGAATGCATCCAGCATTTGCGCAAGATGAATCTGCATCACGGCTTGCTGCCGCTGCTGGACGTGATCCTGGAGCAGCCGATGGGCGAGAAATTCATCATGCTGGCGCTGCGCAACACCGATGAGCGCATCAGCCAGGACAAGACCGTCTCGCCGGCATTCCTGTTCGCGGCATTGCTGTGGCACGAGGTGCTGGGGGCGTGGAATTCGCGCGTGCAGCAGGGCGGGCGTCCGGTGGGCGCGATGCATGAGGCGATGGACGAGGTGCTGGCCAGGCAGAAGCAACAGCTTGCGATCCCGCATCGCCAGGATGCGGTGATGAAGGAGATATGGCTGATGCAGCAGCGCTTCGAGCAACGCTCGGGGCAGCGCCCGTATCGCTTGCTGGAACAACCGCGCTTCCGTGCCGGTTTCGACTTTTTGCTGCTGCG
>JANXXX010000108.1 GCA_025350405.1 Gallionella sp. | reverse complement strand
ATCAAGGCGTTCGTGCAAGACCAGTTATTCGACCAGCAGGTGGAACTGGAAGACCCCAACACCCTGCGCAACCTGTCTGAACTGGCCGCGACCAGAACGCTGGTCGAGACCTTCAAGAAGGCTATCAACGCACTTACCGTGCGGGACAAGGGCGACGCGGAAATCCGGGACACCATCAAGCTGCGGCAAACCCGCCCCTTTGTGGCGAAGAGCCAAGGGTATCTGATCCCGAAAAAAAGCATCTTCAACAAGATCATCGGCGACAGCCATTTCGAGTTGCTGTTTGCCAGATTCCTCGAAGACTGCGACGATGTAATTTCTTACGCTAAAAATTACATGGCGGTGCATTTCAAGTTGGACTATGTGAATGCGAGCGGCGACATTTCCAATTACTACCCGGATTTTCTGGTGAAGGTATCGAGCAAGGAAATTTATATTGTCGAGACCAAGGGGCAAGTGGATTTGGACGTGCCGCTGAAAATGGCGCGGCTCAGGCAATGGTGCGAAGACATCAATCAGGTGCAAACGAAAGTGAAGTACGGCTTTGTGTATGTGGATCAGGCGGGGTTTGAGAAGTACAAGCCGACCAGCTTCCGCGAGCTGGTTAGGGGGTTTGTTGAGTACAAATAAAAAGGAGAAGGTAATTATGGCTAATAAAAAGCAAACGTCTCAAAGAGTTGCGTCTCTTGCGTCTGAAACTCTGAAGGACGAGAACGCATCGCATGTTGCAAAACAATTAGCGGCATCAGCCCTTGCTCAGAAAGGCATATCCAAACAAACAGGGGCAGACATGGAGGATATAGCTTCAAAAGTATTGCGAAGCCAAAAATATAGCGAGGACACAAAGACCTTGGCGGCCTCGGTATTGACGCAGTCAAACAGGGGGCGTTAGGTGGCAATGAGCGAATTGGCTGGCTATTATTATTATATTAAGCAATAATTAACAATATATTGTTAAATATTGCTTAATAAGGAGCGTTTATCGTGCTTCATTCTTACTCATTCAAGAACTTCTTGTCATTCAAAGACGAGGTGGAAGTTTCGTTTCGGCTGACGAAGCATGCGCCTGAAAATCACTTGTCTGCCGAGTGTGAAACTGGTCAGCGCCTAACAAAAGCCATCGCTGTTATTGGCCCGAATGGTAGTGGCAAAACGAATTTGCTCAAACCGCTGGCTTTCCTCGGCTGGTTTGCTCGTTACTCTTTTCAAAGTGATCCGAAAGCGAAGATTCCTCTTGATCCACATTTTTTTAGTGAAAATTCTATCAGTGAGTTTTCAGTTGAGTTTGATGGTGACGGTAAGCTATGGCGTTATGAATTGATGCTCACCCCTGAGCGGGTACTAAGTGAATCTCTGCATGTAAAGACCAGCCATTTGTTCAGTTATGTTTTCGTCCGTGAATGGATGAATGATAGACAGGGCTATCGTATCAAACAGCAGAACTTTCACTTCAATCCGCGCGAAGCTGAAAAAGTTCGTGAAAACGCATCACTAATTTCTACCGCCGCACAGTATCAAGTACCGCTTGCAAGCAAATTTGTATCAATGAGGCTAATAACCAACGTGGGCCCTGTTGGTCGCATGCATTTGGATCAAAACGAAGTAATGACTGCTACCCGTTATTTTTCCGAAAACGAATCTGCACGTGAGCGAGTAAGTAGTTTGCTATGCGCATGGGACTTAGGTCTATCGGATGTTCGGGTAAAGATTATCGACGTGCAGAATGAAAAAGGTGAAGTGCAAAAAGTTCCTGTCCCGTTCGGTGTGCACCGGCATGGAGAGCGCGAGGCAGAGCTGTTGTTGCTCCACGAATCAAGCGGCACGCAAAGTGCATTCGTGCTCCTGTCGCGACTTCTGCCAGTGTTGGCATCAGGTGGCTTGGCAGTGATTGATGAATTCGAAGCTGATTTACATCCGCACATGTTGATGCCGATTCTTGATTTATTTTTCAGCCCGGAAACTAATCCGCATAACGCTCAGATCATATTTACTTCTCATTCTGTCGAAGTGCTTAACCTTTTGCATAAATCGCAGATAATGCTGGTGCAGAAAGACGAAACATGCTCCAGCGAAGCGTGGAGGCTGGATAGTGTTCAGGGTGTGCGGAACGACGACAATCTTTACGCCAAATACATGGCGGGCGCATATGGCGCGATCCCGAACGTTTGATGGGATTATGATTCGTCGCCAAACTTTTCCCAAGCGTACTGTCCAGGCAACGGTGCTCGTCGTTGGCGAAGGCGATACCGAGAAGGCGTTCCTTGATTATTTGAAAAGCCTTTATGTAACGAGAGGCTGCGGTGTCTCGGTCACTGTCAAAAATGCCCACGGCAAAGGGCCGATGAATGTAGTAAATACTGCCATTCGGCAGTCCAGAATTGGGGAGTACAAGGTTGTTGCCGTGCTGATGGATACCGATTTGCAATGGACAGACAATGTTGTCAAGCTGGCGCGTAAACACCGACTATGTTTGATTGGCGCCACTCCATGCACTGACGGCTTGCTACTGCAAATTCTTGGGGCACAAGTTCCAGAACAGTCGCTTCAATGCAAAGAGGCATTACATGCCAGGATGCACCGAAAACCATTCGTGAAGGAAGCGTATCTGCAAGATTTTTCCAAGCAATTGCTGGACGAAAAAAGTGTTAACATTCCAGCTCTCAGAAAACTGCTTGAGCTAATGGCCGGACTTTCACCAGATAGTTGATCGTTAGAGCGGGAAACGCAACTGCCTTGATTTTTGTGACATATGCCACAAATGCTACGCACTTGTGAGGGTGTGTGGACATAGACTGGCAAAGCCAGACTATGATGGTTTAACTGGCACAAAAGCGCTGTTCTTGTGCAAGGTCGTGTCACAGACTTGCGATGCAAGACTGTGGGAGCTGTAGTCAAAACCGTACCACTTTCACACTTTGAAGACCTTTTTGTAGCTGCTTTAGGCGGCTTTTGAGTGTGGCGAACACTGGTAAGGTATTGATAAGTAACGATGCGCCTTGTAATTGCCACTCCTACGAACCAAGGGGTCGGGCGTTCGAATCGCTCCGGGCGCACCAAAAAATTAAGGGGTTAGAGAAATCTAACCCCTTTTTATTTTTGACGGGCTAACGCTGACCGCTTTACGGCGGCAGTTAAAATATGCGTATAGTTGGGCATCAAAACATTCAAGGAGAATACATTGACAACGATTTCCAATTCGCCGCCTCTTCAGGTTGTTGATCAAGTGGGTTCGGTCATGCTCGCGAATATCGCTGGATCGAACAATCCCGTTGCAATACTCGAAGATAAAGTGCTTGATCTGCTTTTTGTTCAATGTCGCAATGCCAGAGCGGAAGCGCTAAAGACCGGGGGCAATACGAATGCAATCCTCGAACTCTGTACAACGCTGGACGGTGTTCTCAAGCCATACAGGAAAATGCGCGACGAGTTCCACCATAGAATCGACATCGAGCTTGAACGCGATGAGGCTGAACAAAGACTTCAAGAGGCATCCAATGCGCTGCAGAAACCCCAGCCACCGCAATGAGCTGCCCTACCCTGCGCTCAAGCAGAACTGCGCAGTGTCAACTCCGCGCACTCGCGTAGCGAGTGCAAAGTTTACGCGCCTACTTTTGGTGAAGGCGCGCCGCTCCTTGGTTCCACATTAGGCATCATATGAACGCCGTGCCCAGTCCTGTGGTGTGTCGCGATCCCATCTGTCCCATCTGCGGACAACCGAACGCTTGCGCACTCGCAAGGTCGGGGTCTCTTGCTGAATCGTGCTGGTGCGCGGAAGTCGAGTTCAGCGCGGAAGCCATTGCCAAAATTCCCGCGGAAATGCGCGGCAAATCGTGCCTCTGTCATAACTGCGCTTTCCCAACAAAGCCATGACCATCGCGATGGAGGACAACGTCATGGCAGAAAGACGACTTCTTGCCAGTGCCCAGGCTTATCGCTCCGGGTGCACCACGAACTCAAGGAGTTAGGCTAAAAGCCTAGCTCCTTTTTCTTTGTCGATGGGAACTTTCCGGTGGATTTTCTCACCAACTTGTTCCTGCTGAATCATGGCAGGGCTGCGATGCATCTGACTGTGTTCATCTGTGATGCGGTTTACGCCTCCACAAACTCATCGGTCTGTACTACCGATTGAATGGGCCGTCAGCTTTGATGTTGCGGGTTATCCTTACACCAACCAATGTTGATTTCAACATGGAACCCGATTAAGATGCATCATTCAGTCGACGCTTATCCGGACTTTCAGTCCGTAATTAGAACTCACGGGCTTTAGCCGGTGGTTGTTTAGTCAAGGAAGCTGTATGGAAACTGCCAAGAATACTGCCAAGAAAACACTAGTTCTGGTTTTCCCCCCGTTAACCATATCAACATCGCCTCCGCTTGGAATCGCGATGCTGAAAGGTTATGTCGAACGACAGCTGCCAGATTGGGAAGTCAAATTACTGGATTTGAATCTGTGGGTTCTTAACAAGTTACTGTCCGGCGTGGAATCTGGCACCATCAAGCTTAGCGATGATGTATACAAAAAAATCGGTACGTCCAGAGAACAATTAATCCAGGCTGGCAAGGCTATGCGCGGGACGGATAACAATATCCTTCTGACCCGTCCGGATCTCTACGAACAATGCGGTGGAATATTCTCAAGATTCATTGAGTTTACAACCAAAATGTTAAGTGAAGAGTGTGCGGAATGGGAGCGTAGCCAACAGCTTTCACCGTTACTCAGAGATTGCGTTGGGCAGATATTGTCTTTAAAACCAACCTGTGTCGGTTTCTCAATGATTTTTTCGGAGCAGCTTCCCGTCGGTGCGGCATTGGGACGGTTTCTGCGCCAACAGTCCAAGCTAAAGGTTTTCATGGGGGGGAGTTGCCTGATAGATGGTGCAATACCTTTTATGAAATGGTATCCCGAAGCTGCGGACGTAGTCGTGGCCGGTGATGGTGAAGCTCCCCTCGTGCAACTGTTAAGCAGCGATCTCAATCCCAAGGGCATTGCCGGGGCGGTATATTGGGAAGCAGGCGAGGTCGTGAAAGAGCCGCCGGTATTCCACAAAGATGTCGATCAATTCGGTATCCCGGACTTTGGCGGCCTCGATTTGAACACCTATTTTTCACCCGAACCTATCATTCCGCTCTTGCTTTCACGCGGATGCTACTGGCGGAAGTGTACGTTCTGTGTGCACTACTTTTCAGCCGGGGATACGTATCGAGTGCGATCCCTGGATGCGATAATCGAAGTGCTGGAGCACTTCGTCGCCAAGGGGCTGCGCAATTTCTCCTTCGTCGATGAAATGATCGCCCCGGGGCAGTTTGTGCGCTTGGCAGAGGCAATCAAGAACGCAGGATTGGACATCACCTATTACGCGTATTCGAAACCCAACAGGACTTTCACTCCGGCTGTACTCAAGACAATTGCCGAATCCGGGTGCAAATTTTTATTGTGGGGATTGGAGAGCGGCAATCAACGGATTCTTGACTTGATGGGCAAGGGAACACAAGTCCAGGAGATATCGGATGTGATGAGAAATGCACACGAGGCCGGCATTGAAAATCATGTCTTCGTTATTTGCGGATTCCCTACAGAAACGCACGAAGAATTTGCCGACACCCTCAACTTTCTGAATGACAACAGAGACTACATCTACGCCATTAACAGCGGTCCTTTCGGACTTGACACCGGAGCACCCATTGCCAAGAACCCCAAGAATTTTGGTATTGAGGAAACCTGGGTTATAGGCCAGACCCCGATAGGAGAGCAGTTAGCTTACCGTTGTTCAAGCGGAGTGACGATGGAAGAAGCGTGGCATAATTTTCTGAGGGCGCTGCCGTTCTTCCGGCCATTCCATCCGCACACTAATTTGACTGCGTATTACCGTGACCATGCGCTGCTGGTCTACAAATACCTGGGTAAAAATCTCAAACCTGAGCTCAGACAATTCCCTAAAATGGCCGATGTGCTACCCAAGGCTTTGAGTAAAGCGCCTGTTGAAAGTGGAGTGGTTTAGACGGATCAAGCAGTAACTCTAGTGGCGCATCGCAAATACCAAGGGGTTAGAGAAATCTAACCCCTTTTTATTTTTTGGCATGGTCCTGCAGGAGCGGGTGTTGCCCACAGACATGAAGGGCGATCACATTCTTTATTTGCTCTCACCCTTTGCCGGGTTGCCCAAATATTTATCGCTAAACATCCTGATCAGATCGATCGGCATCGGAAATATGATGGTCGTATTCTTATCCGCGCCGATCACGGTCAGCGTTTCCAGATAACGCAACTGGATCGCTTGCGGTTCCTGTGCCAATACCTGGGCAGCTTGCAGCAGTTTTTCCGACGCCTGCAGTTCGCCCTCGGCATGGATCACCTTGGCGCGCCGTTCCCGCTCTGCCTCTGCCTGACGGGCGATGGCCCGCACCATGGTCTCGTCGATATCCACGTGCTTGATTTCCACATTGGAGACTTTGATTCCCCATGTATCGGTCTGCGTATCGAGCGCCTTCTGGATGTCGATGTTGAGCCGTTCCCGCTCGGCGAGCATGTCGTCCAGCTCGTGTTTGCCCAGCACCGAACGCAACGTGGTCTGCGCCAATTGGCTGGTCGCGTTAAGGAAGTCCTCCACCTGGATGATCGCCTTCTGCGGATCGACCACGCGGAAATACACCACCGCACTGACCTTGACCGAAACGTTGTCGCGGGAGATCACATCCTGGCTCGGCACATCCATCACCACCGTGCGCAGACCCACTCTGACCATCTGCTGGATGCCGGGAATCACCAGCACCAACCCCGGGCCTTTCACTTTCCAGAATCGCCCCAGCATGAACACCACGCCGCGATCGTACTCGCGCAGTATGCGAAAGCTGGAGATCGCCAGCACCGCGAGCGCGATCAATAAAGTACCAAAACTAAAATTGAAGATCATATCGTTCTCCTGAGTTGTTAAGGTAAATGGAAACATGACAAATTATTTGTTGTGTTCTGTTTCAGGCTCCACATCGCGTTCCTGTTCCGGCACTACATCCCGTTCTTGTTCCGGCACCACATCCCGTTCTTGTTCCGGCACCACATCAAAGATCAGTCCATCCATGCGCACCACCCTGATCTTTTGTCCCTTGGCCAGCGGCTGCTTGCAACGGATGCGCCAGGTTTCGCCGCGCACCCGCGCCCAACCATCCTTGCCATCGAAATCTTCCAGCACCTCACCGAGGCTGCCGATCAATTCTTCGCGGCCGCTCACCACGGGCCGTTGCCGCGCTTTTAGCGCCATGCCGCCCACAAAGAAAATGAACAAGGCGCTGGCGATGCCAACCGGCACGATCACCGCCCACGAAATGCCGAACCCCGGGATGTCGGTATCGATCAGCATCACCGAACCGATCATGAAGGCGACCACACCGCCGATGCCCACCACCCCGAAGCTGGGCAAGAACACCTCGGCGATCATGAAAGCGAGCCCCAGCATGATCAGGCCCAGACCGGCATAATTGATCGGCAACATCTGCAGCGCGAACATCGCGAGCAGCAGCGAGATCGCGCCGACCACACCCGGCAACACGAATCCCGGATTGGAAAATTCAAAGAACAGGCCGAACACACCGCCCAGCAACAGCAGGTAGGCGATGCTCGGGTCGGCGATCACAGCCAGCAACCGGCTGCGCCAATCCGGCTCCAGTGTAACGATGCGCGCATCCTTCATATCCAGCGTGCGATCCACCCCCAGCACATTCACCCGGCGCCCGTCGAGTTGGCGGAGCAGGTCGGGCACGTCACGCGCGATCACTTCGATGACCTTCTGCTTCAACGCCTCGTCCGCAGACAGGCTCACCGCCTGGCGCACTGCCTGCTCGGCCCATTCGATATTGCGGCCGCGCATCTGCGCCAGGCTTCGGATATACGCAGCGGCATCATTGATCTGTTTGTGCTCCAGCGCGGAACCAGATGCAGGCAACTCGCCAAGCGGACTCGAACTCTTCTTCTTGTCCTTGCTATCTTCCTGTTGCGGTTGTTTGCCCGGCTCGGGTTGGCCGCCGATGCCGCCGATACCGATATTGACCGGTGTAGCAGCTCCCAGATTGGTGGCCGGGGCCATCGCCGCGATGTGGCTGGCGTAGAGGATATAAGTGCCCGCACTCGCGGCCCGCGCGCCTTCAGGTGCGACGAAAGCAGCAACGGGAACCGGCGAAGCAATGATCTGCTTGATGATCTGCCGCATGGATGTATCCAAGCCGCCCGGCGTGTCCATCTTCAGCACCACCAGTTGGGCCTGATCCTTGTCCGCCGACTTCAAGCCGCGCACCACATAATCCGCAGTGCCCGGGCTGATCGCGCCATCGACGTTGAGCACCACCACCGTAGGAGCAGGCGCTGCCGCGCGGCCCAACCCGGCCAGCAAAATCAGGCCGAACAATACAGTGCGCATGATGGCAGGGCGTTCCATGATTGCAACTATAGGCGTTTTAGTTCTGTCTGCAAGCCCCCCGATTCTCTAATCATCCATACACCCTTGCTACAATGCCCCATGACCAGAAGAGGCCACCCCATGAAACCCTACGCCGAATCCAGCGAAGTAAACAAAGGCCCGATCCTTGCCGTACTCAAAGAAATCTTC
>JANXXX010000070.1 GCA_025350405.1 Gallionella sp. | reverse complement strand
GGCTATATATCGCAAGGCACAGGACTACACCGGAAGCTTGTGGATATTGCTGGCCGAAGTGCGCGCCACCCTGTTTCAGCGACCATCTGTCGAGGCCGAGAGGTACCGGCGACGAACGGATGCAATGATTGAATTGGCTGCCCGACAGGGAGGGTTGTTCGCATGAAATTTATCCCGGACAGCAGTGGGCTTGCGCGGGAATGACGGACTTAAATTCTTATCTGTCCGCTGCCCAGCACGATGTATTTCTGTGAGGTCAACCCTTCCAGGCCGACTGGGCCACGCGCGTGCAGCTTGTCGGTGGAGATGCCGATCTCCGCGCCCAAGCCGTATTCGAAGCCGTCGGCGAAGCGCGTCGAGGCATTCACCATCACGCTGCTGGAATCCACCTCGCGCAAAAAGCGCATCGCCTTGGTGTAGTTCTCAGTGACGATACTGTCAGTGTGCTGCGAGCCATAGGTAGCGATATGTTCAATGGCTTCATCCAGACCGGCCACCACACGCACCGCGAGTATCGGCGCGAGATATTCAGTAGTCCAGTCTTCTTCGGTCGCCACTTTCATTTGCGCCACCAGAGCACGAGAAGCATCATCACCGCGCAGTTCCACGCCTTTGTCGAGATAGATTTTGCACAATCTGGGCAGCACTTCGGCGGCCACACCTTGTGCAACCAGCAATGTTTCCATCGCATTGCAGACGCCATAGCGATGCGTCTTGGCGTTGTCGGCGATGCAGATGGCCTTGTCGATATCGGCTTCGTCATCAATGTAGACATGGCACACGCCATGCAGGTGTTTGATCACCGGAATTGTTGATTCTTCGGAGATGCGCTCGATCAACCCTTTGCCGCCGCGCGGTACGATCACATCGACATATTCTTTCATCGTGATCAACTCGCCCACCGCAGCGCGATCCGCGGTGGCGATGACCTGCACCGCAGTCTCCGGCAAACTGGCAGCGCGCAGCCCGGCGTGCACGCAAGCGGCGATGGCCTGGTTGGAATGAAGGGCTTCCGAGCCGCCGCGCAGGATCGCCGCGTTGCCGGATTTCAGGCACAGTCCGGCGGCGTCCGCTGTCACATTGGGGCGAGATTCATAGATGATGCCGATGACGCCCAGCGGCACGCGCATCTTGCCGACCTGTATGCCGGACGGGCGATAATTCATTTCGCTGATTGCGCCGATCAGGTCGGGCAGTCGCGCGATTTGCAACAGTCCGTCAGCCATGTCGCGCACGGATTTTTCGGTCAGCGTCAGCCTGTCCACCGAGGCGGCGTCCAAGCCATGGCTGCGCGCTGCCGCGACATCTTTGGCATTTGCGGTGAGTAGTTGCGCAGATTGGCTTTGCAATGCGGCAGCGATCTCGTGCAGAGCGCGATTTTTGGCGGCGGTGTCCGCCTGCGCCATCAGGCGCGAAGCCGCGCGTGCGGCCTGACCGACAACCTGCATGTGTTCCTTGACGTTATTCATGATGTGTTTTTGCGACGCATGGGGGAAACGAATGGGGCGCATTTTAGCACTTGGGTTAAAATGCGCGACTTCTTAAATGCAGGCGCAGCAATGTCCGACATACTCAACAAGATTCTCGCGGTCAAGGCGCAGGAAATGGCCGCCGCAAAACTGGCTAAGCCGTTGCCGCAGCTACGCGCCGAAGCCGTACAGTCTGCGCCGGTGCGGGATTTTGTCGGCGCGATACAAGCCAAGATCGCGGCGGGCAAGCCAGCCGTGATTGCGGAGATTAAAAAGGCCAGTCCAAGCAAAGGAGTATTGCGCGCCGATTTTCTACCTGCCGAGATTGCGGTCAGCTATGCACAGCACGGCGCGGCTTGTTTGTCGGTGCTGACCGACGAACAGTTTTTTCAAGGTAGTGCGGAGTTTCTGAAGCGGGCGCGAGCCGCGTGTACCTTGCCTGTGCTGCGCAAGGATTTTATCGTGGACGAATACCAAATTTACCAGGCGCGGGCGATGGGGGCGGATGCGATCCTGCTGATCGCCGCCGCGCTGGATGCGGCGCAGATGCAGGAATTTGAAGCGGTGGCGCACAGCCTCGGCATGGCGGTGCTTGTGGAAGTGCACAATGGCGCGGAATTGGATGCCGCGCTGCAACTGAACACGCCGTTGATCGGAGTGAACAATCGCAACTTGCATACTTTTGAAGTGAGTTTGCAAACCACGCTGGATTTGTTGCCGCGTATTCCCAAGGGTCGTATTGTGGTCACGGAAAGTGGCATTCTCAACGCGGAAGATGTGCAACTGATGCGCAGCTATCAGGTGCATGCGTTTTTGGTGGGCGAGGCGTTCATGCGCGCGCAGGATCCTGGGAAGGAATTGGCGAAGGTATTTGCCTAAGGCAGGTTTGGCGGGTATTATCGATAAGTTTTTCGAATGCGGCCACTAAATGGCGTGGTGGCGCTGTTACAAATGGGGCGGTGTGTGTAGCAAAGATAGCCTAGGGGGGCATCATGTTAAATCTGGATCAACTGATTGTTGAGTTTGATAAAGGCTTGCGCACGTTGTTCAGCCAGGCGCACAGCGCGCGCGCGCGCCCTGACGCGAAAATTCCCGACGCCCCTTTAACTGATGACGAAAAAAAGCATGCTGCTGCGCTGATGCGTGTCAATCACAGCGGCGAAGTTTGCGCGCAGGCCCTGTATCAGGGCCAGGCATTGACGGCACGCGATCCGGTCGTGCAACAAAAACTCCAGCAAGCCGCCCATGAAGAAACCGAGCATCTCGCCTGGACGTCAAGACGTGTGCACGAGCTGGGCAGTCATCTGAGTGTGTTGAATCCATTCTGGTACACCGGTTCGCTGGCAATGGGGGCGGTAGCGGGACTGCTGGGCGACAAATGGAATCTCGGCTTCCTCGCCGAAACTGAACGGCAAGTCGGTCATCATCTGCAAAGCCATCTGGACAGGTTGCCGCAGCAGGATGAGAAAAGCCGCACCATCGTGGCGCAAATGTACGCAGACGAGACCAGTCACGCCAATATGGCGGCTGCGCTGGGCGGCGTTGACTTGCCACAGCCAGTTCGGCTGGCGATGAAGCTGAACGGTAATGTGATGACTATGCTGTCGTATCGGGTATAAGCATTTTGTGCCATATGCAAATCATATTTTGTGTCGCAAATTCGGCGATACAATATCTCGAATGATTAAACTTTCTACTTCTACTGCCAGCCTTGCCGGATTTAACCGTGCACGCGTGAAGGAGTTGTATCGTCTGGGATTATTGCTACCGTGGCTGTTGCTGGTAGTTTCCCTGGTGGTTACTTACTTGATGTGGGACAGAGAGCAGCAAAACGCTGCAGTGGATCTGAAAATTGATTTCGACTATCGCGTGCGCGAGGTTGATTCGCGGCTTAATCAGCGTATGAAAGCCTATGAGCAAATATTGCGCGGTGCGAGGGGTTTATTTCTCAGCTCCAAAACGGTGACGCGCGATGAATTCCGCGACTATTTTGATTCATTGCATCTCGGAGATAATTATCCCAGCAGTATGGGCATCGGTTTTGTGCCTATCGTGTCTTCGGCACAAAAGCAAAAACACAT
>JANXXX010000046.1 GCA_025350405.1 Gallionella sp. | reverse complement strand
CACCTTGGCCTTGAATCCCGGTGCGTGATTCCTTCTCGTCCTTCTCATGCGCTTGCTCCTTTGTTGGCCGTATTCTGCACGGCTTGGGTTGAGCAAGGCTACCACTTATCGCACTGTCCGAATTACCGAGGCCATCTCTCTACTCAAGAAAAACATTTGTTGTATTTTCTAACGCCTACTAGAATGGCCGTATTTAACTGCTCGTCACGCGGATATAAGCGCTCGGTAATTACATATTTTCCTATCATGAAAATTCTTGTAGTAAGACTGTCTTCGTTGGGAGACATTCTTCATTTGTTTCCTGCCATCAGTGATTTGCGCCGCCATTTTCCAGACGCGGAGATTCACTGGCTGGTGGAGCCTGCCTTTACTGAAGCGGTGGGTTGGCATTCGGCGGTTGACAAGGTGCTGACAGTACCACTCCGTGCGCATAAAAAAATTTGGTGGAAGATACCAGCGCTGCTAAGCAAGCTTAGGAAACAACTGCATGCCGAGAAGTACGACTTCGTGCTGGATGCGCAGGGGTTGCTCAAAAGCGCGTTACTGGCGCGACTTGCGGGGGCCGCTGTATTCGGTTTTGCTGTCGGTAGCGCCAGGGAGTCACTGGCGGCGCGGTTTTATCAAAAAACCGCAAAAGTCGCGGATGGCCTGCATGTCATCGAAAAAAACCGGCAGCTGGTGGCGGCAATCTTTGCTGCCGATATAAGCCAAGCTGCTGACTATGGCTTGGATGAATTTCGCCAGAAGTGGACGCTGGCCGGTCTGACAGGCCAGCTCAAAGATATCACCGATCAGCCTTACGTAGTACTACTGCATGGCACAACCTGGAATAGTAAATACTGGCCTGAGGCATCTTGGGTGGAGCTGATTCATTTGCTGGCGAAGCAGGGCTGGCGCTGTTTATTGCCATGGGGCAACGAGGATGAACGACAGCGCGCCGAACGTTTACGGGTGGCTGGTGGTGAACATGCGCAGGTGTTACCAAAATTGTCTTTGAACGAGTTGATGGGTGTGTTGCTGCATGCCCGCGCATTTGTTAGCGTGGAAACCGGAATCGGGCATTTGGCGGCGGCGCTTGATGTTCCTGGAGTCATGTTGCACGGTCCGACCGACCCTGCGTACAGCGGCATTCTGGGAAAATCGTGTCGTCATCTAGTCAGTGGTATAGAGTGTTCGCCCTGTTTCAAACGTGATTGCCCGAAGCTTGAAACGAACTTGGACATTCCGCCTTGTCAACGGGCGATTACCGCACAAAAAGTTTATCGATGCTGTTTGGCCTTGATATCCTAAAGCATTGGTGTGTCTGCCAAACAAACTGATAAAATGCTCAAGTTTAAACGATAACCGCTTGTTGGATGGTTGTGCAGAAATATAACTGGTGCACTGGTTCTATCTTCGCTAGGCAGGCAAGAAATCCAGCATCATTTGGCCTTCGCAATAAACGCAAATAAAATACCGATTAGGCATCGAAAGTTGGTTTGGAAATAAATTAATTGGAGCACGAATGAAAGCAATTATTTTGGCCGGAGGATTGGGAACGCGCATAAGCGAGGAAACATCAACTCGGCCCAAACCGATGGTTGAGATCGGCGGAAAGCCGATTTTGTGGCACATCATGAAAACCTATTCGGCGCACGGCATCCATGATTTCGTCATTTGCTGCGGCTACAAGGGTTACATGGTCAAAGAATATTTCGCCAACTATTTTTTGCATATGTCGGATATTACTTTTGACATGCAGAACAATAAAATGGAAGTGCACCAGCGTTATGCCGAGCCATGGAAAGTAACCTTGGTGGACACCGGCGAGGAGACTATGACGGGAGGCCGCCTGAAGCGGGTGGCAGACTATGTCAAGAATGAAGAGCATTTCTGTTTAACATACGGCGACGGTGTCAGCGATGTGAATATCACTGAACTGATTGCTTTTCACAAAGCGCAAAAGGTTAAAGCTACATTGACAGCGACTATTCCGCCGGGACGCTTCGGTGCCTTGGATATGAACGGTAGCAAGGTTAACAGCTTTCGGGAGAAGCCGAAGGGCGACGGTGCGATGATCAACGGTGGATTCTTTGTGTTGTCGCCGCAAGTTATCGATTACCTCATTGATGACAAGACGATCTGGGAGCGTGAGCCGCTGGAGAGATTGGCGGAAGAAGGAGACTTAGCGGCGTTTCATCACAACGGATTCTGGCAGCCGATGGATACGCTACGCGACAAGATGTATCTCGAAGAGTTGTGGCAATCGGGTCAGGCGCCATGGAAAGTATGGTCGTGAAAGCAGCGTTCTGGAAAGGCAAGCGTGTCCTGTTAATTGGACATACCGGTTTTAAAGGAAGCTGGCTATCACTCTGGCTGCAATCAATGGGCGCGCAAGTGGTGGGTTATGCGCTTGCTCCGCCGACGAATCCGAGCTTGTTCGAGGTCGCAAATATTGGCAAAGGAATGACCAGCATTATCGGTGACATTCGCGATCTGGAGCGTTTGCGAGCAGTCTTTGCTGAGCACCAGCCTGAGATCGTGATCCACATGGCGGCACAGTCGCTAGTGCGCTATTCCTATGCCAACCCTGTCGAAACTTACTCGACCAATGTGATGGGCACGGTGAATTTGCTCGATGCGGTGCGCGGCACCGACAGAGTGAAGGTCGTTGTGAATGTGACGAGCGACAAGTGTTACGAAAATCGCGAATGGGCGTGGGGCTACCGCGAGAACGAGGCGATGGGTGGCTATGATCCATATAGCAACAGCAAAGGTTGCGCAGAGTTGGTGACTGCTGCGTACCGAAATTCATACTTCCATCCCGAGAAATATCAACAGCATGGCGTAGCGCTCGCCTCGGCCAGAGCAGGTAACGTCATAGGTGGTGGCGATTGGGCGGATGACCGGCTCATCCCGGATATCGTGCGCGCTATCGTTCAAGGCAAACCAGTCAATATCCGCAACCCACATGCGATACGACCTTGGCAGCATGTGTTGGAGCCGCTCTCCGGTTACTTGGTGCTGGCACAAAAACTTTATGAAGAGGGCGCAACCTGCGCCGAAGGCTGGAACTTCGGGCCCAACGATGAAGATGCCAAGCCGGTACAATGGATTGTGGAGAATCTGACCCAGGCATGGGGAAACGGGGCAAGCTGGGTGCTGGACGGTGGTAATCATCCGCATGAAGCACATTATCTAAAGCTGGATTGCTCCAAGGCCAAAGCGCGCCTGGACTGGCATCCGCGCTGGCATCTGCAGGATGCGCTGAACGCTATCATCGAATGGCATCGTGCACATCAGGACGGCAAAGACATGCGTGAACTGACCCTGCGTCAGATCAACGCATATAACGGCAGCAATGAAAAACGCTAAACAGGGGTTTGTGTGGATAAAGCAGAGTTGAAACAACAGATATTCGAACTGGTCGAGCAGTACAGCGCGCTGCATTTCGCAGACAAGCCATTTCAAGCTGGCACCAGCGTTATCCCGCCTTCCGGCAAAGTACTCGGGGCGAGTGAATTGAAGAACATGGTCGATGCCTCCCTGGATGGCTGGTTGACCACCGGGCGTTTCAATGAGGCGTTTGAAAAGCGCTTTGCTGAATTTGTCGGCGTACCGTATGCCTTGACGACTACTTCCGGTTCATCGGCGAACCTGCTGGCATTCACGGCGCTGACTTCGCACAAATTGGGGGCGCGTGCGTTGAAGCCGGGCGATGAAGTCATCACCGTTGCCGCGGGTTTTCCAACCACCGTTAACCCGATGTTGCAGAACGGCATGGTGCCGGTGTTCGTGGATGTGGACATTCCCACCTACAACATCGACCCGAACAAGATTGAAGCTGCCATCACCGAACGCACTCGCGCCATCATGGTAGCGCACACGCTAGGTAATCCGTTCGACCTGGATGCGGTGATGGCCCTGGCCAGAAAACACAACCTCTGGGTTATCGAAGACTGCTGCGATGCGCTCGGTTCGCGCTACAAGGGGCAACACGTCGGTACCTTTGGCCACATCGCAACCTGCAGCTTCTACCCGGCTCACCACATTACCATGGGCGAGGGCGGCATGGTGTTCACCAAAGACCGTGACTTGCTCACCATCATCGAATCGTTTCGCGATTGGGGCCGCGATTGTTATTGCGGTCCCGGCTGCGACAACACTTGCGGCAAACGCTTCGGGCAGCAGTTAGGCTCGTTACCGTTTGGCTATGACCATAAGTACACCTATTCGCACCTGGGATACAACCTCAAGATCACCGACATGCAGGCCGCTTGCGCGTTGGCGCAGATGGATCGCCTGCCGGATTTTATCGAGGCACGCAAACGCAATTTCAGATTCCTCAAAGAACGCCTGAAATCTTGCGAAGAATTTTTGATCTTGCCGGAGGCTACGGAAAGTAGCGATCCATCCTGGTTTGGCTTCCCGATTACCTTGCGCGAATCGGCGGGTATCGCTCGGGTTGAACTGCTCAAGTATCTGGATCAATACAAAATTGGCACACGTTTGTTGTTTGCGGGGAATTTGACGCGCCAACCGTATTTCGAAGGCCGCATCTATCGCATCAGCGGGTGTCTCACCAGTACCGACAACATCATGAACAACACCTTCTGGATTGGTGTTTATCCAGGACTGACCGAGGGTATGCTTAACTATGTGGCGGATCAGATTGAATCCTTTTTTGGCGTAAATTTTTAAGGATTCCATGAAAGCTTCTGCGGCGATAGCTAAAATTCTCGAACAGCACCAAGTTCAATATTGCTTCGAACTGGTGGGAGGAATGATTACTCATTTGTTGGACAGCCTTGCCGAAAACGGGCGCTGTACAATTATTTCCATGCATCATGAGCAGGCCGCGGCTTTTGCCGCAGAGGGTGTAGCTCGACAAGCCAACGGGACGAGTATCGCCTTGGCGATGGGAACCAGTGGTCCCGGTGCAACCAACCTGCTTACGGGAATCGGCAGCTGCTGGTTTGATTCCATACCTTGCTTGTTTATTACCGGCCAGGTTAATTTAAATGAATTGAAAGGCGACCGTGCCATTCGACAACAGGGATTTCAGGAGCTTGATATTGTCAGCATGTCCCGTTCGGTTACAAAATACGCCAGCCAAGTAACCGATGTCGAACGATTGCTTCCCGAATTGCATCGCGCCTTGTCGTTGGCTCAATCGGGAAGAAAAGGCCCCGTGCTACTCGACATACCCAATAATATTCAACGCATGGATATTCCCGATGGGGTCGTGGAAAAATGGTTAACCCAACCGTTTGATGTTGACGCAAATAAACCCGCCCCATTTTCAAAAAGTGAAGCCAATTCTTTAGCTGAGCTTTGTAGGGTTGCCAAACGCCCCCTGGTTTGTTTTGGCGGTGGCGCCCGTTGGGCGGCAATCCTTGATTCTTGGGTGAATGCACTGGAAGCGCAAGGCATTCCCTATGTTTCCACATTGATGGGAAGTGAAAGAATTCACGATGGTAAATACTACTTCAACATGATTGGTTCTTACGGCAAGAGGGAAGCCAATTGGGCGGTGCAAAACTGTGATTTGCTGATCGTCTTGGGCGCACGTTTGGATGTGCGACAAACCGGTTCGGATACGGCCGATTTTGCAAGACACGCAAAAATTATCCAGGTAGATATAGACCCGGCGCAACTCGACAATCGTGTAAAGTCAGACCTTAAAATTTGCGCCGATATGGATGATTTTTTCAATTGGTTCAGAATTGGCACAGATACTTTTCCTTGTATTGATACCGGCTGGGCCAGGGAGCTGATGGCGCGGCGCGAGCGCCATAATATCGATGAATATCCTGATTGGAACATTAGTCCATACCAAATATTTAACCGCTTGAACGAAACCATGCTCGGTCAGGCGGTTAATTATGTGTGCGATGTCGGTAACCACCAAATGTGGGCGGCCCAAGGAATCCGTCTGGGTGCGGGCCAAGCGGTACATCACAGCGGCGGAATGGGGGCAATGGGCTTTGCGCTACCCGCCGCCATTGGCATCGGATTAAGCTCGCCGAAAAAAACAATTGTCATTTCAGGGGATGGCAGCCTTCAGGTTAATAGCCAAGAACTGGACACGTTGAACCGGCTGGGGCTTAATATGACCGTAATCGTGTTAAACAATTTTTCCTTGGGAATGGTGAAAAATTTTCAGGACATGTATTTTGATGGGCGCAACCAATCCACGCACAAGGGATACAGCTGCCCGTCGTTTGCAAAACTGGCTGAAGCATACGGATTACAGGCTATACAGGTAAGGGATATGGAATCCCTACAATTTGCTTTTCAGCAAATGTCTGAAAGCGAACTGCCGCTTTTGATTGAAATATTAATGGAAGGAGCAACAGAGTGCCGTCCTAGGCTGGTATTTGGTGGGAAGCTTGATGAGCAGCATCCAAAATTGCAATGAGCGAACTGCAACATAGACGCATCGCCATCCTAGGAGCTACCAGCCAAATTGCCAGAGACTTGATAGTTTCCTTTGCAACTGCAGGAGAAAAACATTTGTTCCTGTTTGCCCGGCGTCCGGATGATGTGGCGAAGTGGTTGGACTCCGTTGATCTGCAGGGGCGCTTCCTAGCGGATAGTTTTTCCGGATTTGCCAGGCATGACTATGATGTTGTTATAAATTTTGTTGGCGTTGGCAACCCGGCACAAGCGGTAGCGATGGGCAATTCGATCTTCGACGTCACCTTGCGTTATGATGAGTTGGTGCTTGATTATCTGCAAACGCACCCTGCTTGCCGTTATTTGTTTTTGAGTAGTGGTGCTGCATACGGATCAAGTTTTAACGAACCAGCAACTCGCGATACGCCAGCCAACGTGTCAATTAACAAGCTATCCCCACAAGAATGGTACGGCGTGGCTAAATTGCACGCCGAATGCAGGCATCGGGCGCACCCTGATTGGGCTATTGTTGATATTCGTGTTTTTAATTATTTTAGCCATACACAAGATATCTCTGCACGCTTTTTGATTACCGACATTTTGCGTGCGATTCGCGATAAGGTGGTGCTGAAAACATCCCCAGAATTCATAGTGCGTGACTTTCTGCATCCTTCAGATTTCCATCAATTAGTAAGCGCGCTGCTATCGTCACCAGCCACAAATGCCGCTGTCGACTGTTATAGTCGCGCCCCCATTGATAAACCAAAATTACTAACGGCGATGCAAGAGAAGTTTGGTTTGCGTTATGAAATTACCGCAGCAACCGTGGGAGTAAATGCAACCGGGGGAAAGGCCTGCTATTACTCGCTAAACTCTCGCGCTGCTGATTTTGGATACCAGCCAAGTTTGACTTCTCTCGAAGGTATACTGCAAGAGTCCGAGAAAATTCTGCATCTTCAACCGCAATGAACAACTTGCCACCTGGTGTATTAAAAATGCCCAAGACCAGTTCGGTAGAAATAATTCTGGAAATATTTGTATCTGATTTGCCACGGTCAAGCCCTAAATTTAATTGAACTTCATATGAGCCATTACGCCCCGATAATCTCCGCTTTCGTCACGCTCATTTTGGGCGTGATGCTGACTTTGAGCAAGATCGGTACGATTCAGGATATTCCCAACGATCGTTCGTTGCACGCCGAGCCGGTTTCGCGCACCGGGGGCATTGCGTTAATGGCCGGGATATTGTCGGGCTGGATGATGCTGATCCAGTTCTGGGCGTGGTGGATAGTGTTGCCGGTGTTGGGATTGTTCGCGTTGTCGCTGGTGGATGATATACGCAATTTATCGCCGAGGACGCGCTTGCTTGGTCACTTTATCGCCGCATTGATAGTGGTTGCAGCATCTGGGGTGTCTTGGTTGTGGGGCTTGCCGGTGTTGTTGTTCATTGTGTGGATGACCAATTTGTATAACTTCATGGACGGTTCAGACGGGCTGGCGGGTGGTATGGCCCTGTTCGGCTTCAGCTTCTATGGAATCGCCGGTTTGATGAATGGCAATGAAGCCTTTGCGATGATGAATTTTTCCATCGGCGCTGCGGCATTGGGTTTTCTTTACCATAATTTTCATCCGGCCAAAGTGTTCTTGGGGGATGCGGGGTCTATCCCGCTTGGTTTTCTCGCGGCGGTATTCGGCGTATGGGGTTGGCAACAGAGTTATTGGCCTTTCTGGTTTCCAATCCTGGTGTTTTCGCCGTTTGTGGTTGATGCAACCACGACGCTGCTTAAACGCGTGCAGCGCAAGGAAAATCTGGTACAAGCGCATCGCAGCCACTATTACCAGCGCCTGGTACAAATAGGCTGGGGTCATCGCAATACCGCGTTAATTGAATATGCATTGATGTTCCTGGCGGGTGCGTCCGCGCTGTGGGGTACAGGTTTGGATGTTCCGGGCCAAGCAAACCTGCTGGCATGGTGGGGAGCGATTTATCTGGGCTTGATGATGTGGGTTGATCGCCGCTGGCGGCAGCACGAGGCGATGAGGGAAAACACTAACGATGTTTAAAGCCAATATACGCACCACTTTGGCGGTGCTGCATGATGCGATTGCCGCAGTATTGGCATGGAGCTTCGCCTATCTGCTGCGCTTCAACTTCGAATTGCCGCCCAACTTCGCTGCGGAATTACAGCAGTCGCTGTATTGGGTCGTGCCTTTGCAGTTGGTTATCTTTTGGCGTTTTAATTTGTATCGCGGGATTTGGCGATATGCCAGCACCGCCGATCTACGCCGCATTTTTCTGGCGGTTATGCTGGCAGCGGCGGCCATACCGCTGATGTTCTGGATGTTGCGTTTGGATTTGGTGATTCCGCGTTCAGTCTTGATCATCAACCCGCTGTTGCTGCTTTTGATGATGGGCGGCAGCCGCTTTGTGTATCGGCTTTGGAAAGAACAGGGCTTATACCAAAACCTTAAGCTGCGCGGAGAGCCGGTACTGGTATTAGGTGCCGGAGATGCGGCCGTGAGTCTGGCCAAAGATTTGGCCAAGAGCAGCGATTGGCGGCTGGTGGGTTTCCTCGATGATGACACTGACAAACATGGTCGCATGCTGAACGGTATTCTGGTGTTGGGTAAGCTGGATACCTTGTCGGAATGGGCCGAGCGACTGGGCGTATCGCAAGTGATTATCGCCATGCCGTCCAGTTCGCATCAGCAGCGCAAGCGAGCGATACAATTATGCAATGCCGCACAAGTAAAAATGCTCACGGTCCCTTCGTTTGACGATTTGATGAGCGGCAAAGTGGCGGTGTCGCAGCTGCGTGCGGTAGAGCTGGACGATTTGTTGGGGCGCGATCCGGTGGTGCTGGACGATGCCGGATTGCATGGTTTGCTGACAGGCAAGACAATCATGGTGACTGGTGCCGGTGGTTCGATAGGCTCAGAAATATGCCGCCAGATCGCGCGTTTTGCGCCCGCAAAACTGGTGCTGTTCGACTCCGGCGAATTCGCCATGTACGCGATTGAACAGGAACTGAAACAAACTATTCCTGCGCTGAAAATTATTTGTCTGATAGGTGATGTGCGCGATGCGGCGCGGGTGGATGAAGTTATGCAACAGCACCGGCCCAGCGTGTTGTTTCATGCGGCGGCCTACAAGCATGTGCCGCTGATGGAACAGAACAATGCCTGGCAAGCGATACGCAACAACGTGCTGGGTACTTGGACGGTAGCGCGTGCCGCACAACAACACGGGGTCGAGAAGTTCGTGATGGTTTCCACCGACAAAGCGATCAATCCGACCAACGTGATGGGTGCGAGCAAACGTTTGGCGGAAATGGTTTGCCAGGCATTACAGCCCTCCGGCGCTACGCGCTTTGTGATTGTACGTTTTGGCAATGTGTTGGGCAGTACCGGCAGCGTGATCCCCACCTTTCGCGCGCAAATAGCACGGGGTGGGCCGATCACTGTGACGCATCCTGAAATTACACGTTACTTCATGTCCATTCCCGAGGCCGCGCAACTGGTGTTGCAGGCAGGACTGATGGGCCAAGGGGGGGAGATATTCGTTTTGGAAATGGGCGAGCCGGTGAAAATCGTCGACCTTGCGAAGGATCTGATACGTTTGTCAGGTTTTGCAGAAGATGAAATTAAAATTGAATTTACCGGTTTGCGTCCAGGTGAAAAACTCTATGAAGAATTATTAGCGGACAACGAGCATACCTTGCAGACACCCCATCCCAAGCTGCGAATTGCGCAGGCTCAGCAGGCCGATGCGGCGTGGCTGGCACAGCTGCTGGAATGGACATCAGCAACAGTCATGGCGGATGACGCGGTACGCACAGCTCTTGCCCATTGGGTGCCGGAATATCATTCGAGTGTTCAACCTTCCTTGCCAGAACAGAATCACCAGCCGTGAAGGTAACCCCTGCTTTATTGTATGAGTAATTTACGCTCAAAACATGCCCAAACTATCCGTCATCATCATCACCAAGAACGAAGCCGCCAACATCCACGCTTGTCTGGAATCGGTAGCGTGGGCGGATGAAATTATTGTCGTGGATTCGGGCAGTAGCGATGCGACAGTAGAGATTTGCCGTGAGCTGGGCGCTCAAGTTCATGTGCATGATTGGCCGGGCTTCGGTACACAGAAGAATCGCGCCTTGTCCTACGCGACCCACGAATGGGTGTTCTCTATAGATGCCGATGAACGGGTGACAGCGGAGCTACAAGCGCAACTCATCAAGGCGATGGGGGATGACAGCAAAGATGGATTTTACGTGCCGCGACTCTCGCAGTTTTGCGGACGATTCATCCGGTATTCAGGCTGGTATCCGGATTACGTGCTGCGGTTGTTTAAAAGAACCAAAGGGCGATTTTCCGATGACATGGTCCATGAACGAGTGATACTTGAAGGCACAGAGGGTCGGCTGTCCAGCCCGTTGCTGCATTACAGTTATTTGAACAAAGCAGATGTGCAGCGTAAAACTGAGCAGTACGCCAGCGCTGGTGCTATGCAGATGTTCGAGAATGGCAAAGTTGCATCATTTGCCGACGCGCCGGTGCGTGCCGGATGGGCGTTCGTCAGAACCTATTGTCTGCGGCTGGGATTTTTGGATGGAATTGCGGGTTTCAATATTGCTCGTATGAATGCCAGGACAACTTACCTTAAGTACAAACAATTAAAAGCAATGCGTTCAGCTCAGTCTACGCTTTAGTGAACTACGCAGTAATTGCCAGCGAAAGTTCAGCGTATCTTCAGGTTCGGCAAGTGTCATACCCGCAGCAGGAGTTCCTCGACGCAGATAATAATGATCGAACACCGACTGCCGAATTCCCCATTTGTGCAAAAACTGTTTCCCGCCATTATTCTTCTTGATCCTGCCAGTTGATTTTGCCTGGAAGTGGTAAACCAAAGAATCACCCACACCCAAAAAGATGCGGCAACCGGCATGCCACAGCTTCATCGAAAAATCGTTGTCGCTACTCATGCCCGGAGAAAATTCACTACTGTAACCTCCGACTTTGAACCACCACTTGGCGTGCACCAACGTAGGCGGCCACGTTGCGCCATACCAGTCTGGTTTATTGTGATTAGGTACGTTAGTTAACAGATCTTGCTCGGCAAATTGATCCGGGCTGCGCCCATAATCCTTTACGACCACGCAAGGGTTGTTTGTATGCGTAGGCTCGATCATAGTGCCGGACAGCATAAAGAGATCAGTACCAAGCCCTTTCATTTTGTTAACTAGTGCAGTATCCCATCCTGGGCAGCAATACATATCGTCATTCAGATAAAGTATGTAATCCAGCTTAGCGTGCATGGCTGCTTCATTGACCGCTAGGCAGATGCCAACATTTTGCGGTGAGTGTGTGTAAGCAAGTTGTTGTTCCTGCACCCATGCCAGACTGCCATCGCTGCCGTCATTGACATGGATGATTACCTGGTGAGAATAAGCGGAATTCTGTTGAATGCTTCTGACGCAAAGCTTGAGCAGATCGATGTTATTCCAGGTTGGAATGATGATAGAGAACATTTTAGTGAGCCAGAATAATTAATGGAAGATAGCCATTGATACTACGAGTAATTCTAAATCAAAGCAGGTGAAAGGGAGAGGTGGCTCCGCTTGATTGGACAGTATTTCCCATTTCTTAAGTGGATGCCTTGCTGTTAATGCCTACGCTGCTTTGAGCAGTGCGGGCAGGTTTCCGAAGTAGAACTCATCCGGCGTTTGGTCGTCAAGCGCCGTGTG
>JANXXX010000031.1 GCA_025350405.1 Gallionella sp. | reverse complement strand
TTGCTGGCGTTGCAGGGTCTGCGCCGCGACGAGGTGGCTCGCATGTGTGAAGGTCATCGTGCCTGGATAGCTATTGAAATTGGTGAAGAGGAATTTGTCATCGGTGGCGAGGACGCAGCGCTGACAAAGTTGGGCAAAGATTTTTCGGAGCGCGGCGCCAAGCTGACCCGGCTCAAGGTGGGAGTGGCATCGCATACGCCGCTGCTCAGCGCTGCGGTGCAACCGTTCCGCGCGCTGCTTGAAAATTCTTCATTGACCGCACCTGCCACCCCGGTGGTAGCCGGTATCGATGCATCATGGGTGGTGCGCCGCGAGACCGCAGTCGAGAAGCTGGCGCTGCAACTGGATCGCACCATAGCATGGTCAGACTGTCTGGATATGCTGTACGAGCGCGGCTGCCGCGTGTTTCTGGAGCTCGGGCCGGGGCGCTCGCTCGCGCGCATGACGCAGGCGCGCTTCGGCGATGTCGATGTCAGGGCGGTGGATGATTTCCGCTCGCTGGATGGCGTATCTGCCTGGTTGGCCAAGCACACTTATTGAATATCACTAGTTGCAGCACGCTGGTTGAATTTTGCATGCGCTTCAATAAAAAACGAAGGTGATAAACTCGCAGCATGAAATCCGTTCATCTGGTCATCCCCGATCTGTTTCTGCCGAAAGATTTTGCCGCCGAGGCGTGTCGCGGTTTGTCTTTGCCTGCGTTGGAAAAACTGCTGGGGCGAGGTGCTTCGACTAAGCCTTTAGTCCTGAGCGAAGTCGAAGGGTCGGCGCGAACGGATGATTCAGGTTTTTCACTGGAAAATATTCTATGCGAATTGTTTGGAGCGCGGTGCCAGCCGGATGTACCGATCGCGCCGATCTCTGCCGCTTATGACGGGCTGGCTGACGGCTGCTGGCTGCGTGCCGACCCGGTGCATCTGCATTTGCAGCGCGACCAGATGTTGATGGCCGGGGTGCAGGTCAGCAGCGAGGAGGCGGCTGCGTTGTGCGCGAGCCTGAATCAGCATTTTGCCGGGCAGGGCATGGCATTTTTTGCGCCACATCCGCAACGCTGGTATATGCGGCTGGACGTGCTGCCGCGCATCCACACCACGCCGCTGTCGCAAGTGATCGGTGGAGATGTGCGCAGGGTTTTGCCGACCGGTGAAGATTCATCGCATTGGCACCAGGTGTTCAATGAGATACAGATGCTGTTGTTCGCGCATCCGCTCAATGACGCACGCGAAGCGCGCGGCGAATCACCGGTCAACAGCGTGTGGTTTTGGGGGTGTGGTTGCAGTGGTAATACGACTCTGGAAAAAAACTACGATAGTGTGAGTTCAGATGTTGTGCTGGCAGAAATGTTTGCCAAGGCAGCAGGTGTTCCATTTTCGCCATGGCCGGAACAATGGCGCGATGAACAATGCAATGGCAGGCAATTGCTGGTGTGGACGGGTTTGCGTTCTGCTTTGCAGAGCGGCGACTTGGCCGCCTGGCGCACCGCTATGCAAAACTTTGAAAATGGTTATGCGCAGCCATTATGGCAAGCGTTGCGCTCCGGAAAAATCGCGCGTTTGCAGATCGATATTCTGGGCGGGGATAGCATACGGCATGTGCAGTTGTCGCGCGGCGATGCATGGGCATTCTGGCGGCGCGCCAAGCGCTTGGCTGCATACTCGCTAGTGTAGAATGCGGCAAACAGGAAGTAAGGTGTGACAGTGTCTTTTTGGGAATCCACAGTTCAGTTCTTCTGGCGCGAGGAATCGTTGCCGGTGCTGATCATCGCACTGTTTCTGGCGTTTTTGTTGTTCCACTTCATCAAGGAAGAGCGCCGTAGCGTCATCAATACGCTCAACTTCTTTCTCGTTTGTCTGGTAGGGCAATTTGCCAGTGGCCTGATCCACGCGCTGGAATTCTCGACCGTGGCTGGGGTGTTGCACGAGGCCTTCATCATCGGTGCCGGGATTGCGCTGATTCGATTGTCCGGCCTGCTGATATTCCGGGTCGCATTGCTGCGGGCACGCATGACTCCGCCGCGTATCGCCGAAGATATTTTCGTCATCATCGCCTACATCGGATGGGGTATGGTACGGCTACGCTACGCCGGCCTGGATCTGGGCAGCATTGTGGCGACTTCGGCGATGATCACCGCGGTGGTCGCTTTCGCGATGCAGGATACGCTGGGCAATATTCTCGGCGGCCTGGCCCTGCAATTGGATAATTCCATCCAGATCGGCGACTGGATCAAGGCTGATGATATTACCGGGCGCGTGGTGGACATACGCTGGCGTTCCACGCTGGTCGAGACGCGCAATTGGGAGACGGTGGTGTTCCCGAACAGCCAGCTGATGAAGAATAAATTTCTGGTGTTGGGGAGACGTAGCGATCAGCCGGTACAGTGGCGGCGCTGGATTTGGTTCGGGGTTGGTTTGGGTACTACGCCCACCAAGGTGGTCAGGGCGGTAGAGGAAGCCATTCTGCAAGCAGAAATCAATAATGTCGCCAAGTCACCGGCACCCAATTGTGTGTTGATGGAAATCGACAAGGGCTATGCGCGTTATGCGTTGCGTTATTGGCTTACCGATCTGGCTGCTGATGATGCCACCGATGGCGTAATGCGCTGGCATGTCTATACCGCGCTGGAGCGTGCCGGCGTTAAGCTCGCCGAACAAAACGTTCAGTACATCAGGGAAAAAGAAAAACATGATGAGGCGGCTCAACAGAGTGAATTGTCGCGCCGCGTCAAAACGCTCAAGCATGTTGAGCTGTTCGAGCAGATGACAGATGATGAGCTGCACAAGCTGGCGGCACGTTTGAGGTATACCCCGTTTGCCAAAGGCAATGTGATCACCAAGCAAGGCGCACCTGCGCAGCACTGGTTGTTCATCATTATCAACGGTGAAGCCGAGGTGTATTTGGAAACGCCGAGTGGCGAGAAGCGCACGCTGAATGTATTGACCAAGGGCGACTTCTTCGGCGAGATGAGTTTGATGACTGGCGCTCCGCGCGCTGCTTCAGTGATTGCCAGGACGGATGTCGAATGTTATCGCCTCGACAAGGAGGATTTTGAAGAGATCATGCTGGAACGCCCCAGCATTGCCGATGAAATATCACACAATCTGGTCGAGCGTCGCGCGCAACTGGATAGTGCCATGCGGAATATGGGTGAGCAATCATTGCATAATGAAGTTCACCAGCAGCACAATGAGGTGCTGGCAACCATTAAACGATTCTTCGGTTTGTAGTATCATAGCGCCGCATTAAAGCGGGGGAATAACCATGAAAATATCATTTTTGGATTTTGAAAGCCCCATAGCCGAACTGGAAGACAAGATCGAGCAATTGCGTTATGTGCAGGACGATTCTGCCCTTGATATCGCTGACGAAATATCGCGCCTGGCGAAGAAGAGCGAGGCGTTGACCAAGGACGTTTACAGCAAGTTGTCGTCTTGGCAAATCTCCCAGGTGTCGCGTCATCCACAGCGCCCGTACATGCTGGATTATGTTGAGGCACTATTCACTGATTTCGAGGAGTTGCACGGCGACCGCTCGTTTGCCGACGACAAGGCGATCGTGGGCGGGTTGGCGCGCTTCAACGGACAGAGCGTGATGGTGATCGGCCATCAAAAGGGCCGCGACACCAAAGAAAAGATCATCCGAAATTTCGGTATGCCGCGCCCGGAAGGTTATCGCAAGGCGATGCGCCTGATGCGCCTGGCGGAAAAATTCAGCATCCCCATCATGACCTTCATCGACACGCCCGGCGCGTATCCCGGCGTGAACGCGGAAGAGCGCGGCCAGTCCGAAGCGATCGGACGCAACCTGTACGAGATGAGCGAGTTGCGTGTGCCCATCATCTGCACGGTGATCGGCGAGGGCGGTTCCGGCGGCGCACTGGCGATTGCCGTCGGCGACGCGTTGCTGATGCTGCAATACAGCACCTACTCGGTGATCTCGCCGGAAGGCTGTGCTTCGATCCTGTGGAAGAGTGCGGAGAAGGCACCCGATGCTGCAGAAACCCTGGGCATCACGGCAACACGTTTGAAGGCGCTGGGCCTGGTGGACAAGATCATCGCCGAACCGCTGGGCGGCGCGCATCGCGATTATCCGGCAACCATGCATAGCGTGAAGAAAGCCTTACAGGAAGCGCTCAAGACTGTGCAGAGCAAGCCGACCGCCAGCATGATGCAGGATCGCTTCAATCGCCTGATGAGTTATGGCAAATTCAAGGAAGTTGCAATTCAGTAAGGTACTCATCATCCGTCATCCGGGCATGACCCGGAATGACGCTCTTCGGGCTTGATCGTGGTCTCCAATAGCCATCTCGTCGAACGGGTTGCGGCCGAGATTGCGCCGCTGCTCCCTGTGCATAGTTCCATTCTGATCGGTTTGAGCGGTGGGGTGGACTCGGTGGTGTTGCTGCATATTCTGCACAAACTCGCACCGCGTTTTTCCTGGCAACTTTCCGCATTGCATGTCCATCACGGTATCAGCCCGAACGCCGATGCGTGGTCGGATTTTTGCGCCGAGCTGTGCGCCCGCCATCTTGTTTCTCTGCACATCGAACGCGTGGACATAGCGCCGTTGCGTGAGCATGGCATCGAAGCTGCGGCGCGCAAGCTGCGCCATGCGGCGTTTGCCGATCAGGCCTGCGATTTTGTGGCAGTGGCGCACCACGCCGATGATCAGGCGGAAACGCTGCTGCTGCAATTGTTGCGCGGGTCCGGGGTGCGCGGCGCGAGTGCCATGCCTGGCCTGAGTAAGTCGAAGGGCCCCCAGTTTTCCGAACGCACCGGTGCAATATCGTTGATCAGGCCGCTGTTGCACTGTTCCCGCCAGGAAATTCTCGACTACGCCGTTGCACACAAGTTGCACTGGATAGAAGACGAAAGCAATGCGAACGACAGTTATCCGCGTAATTTTTTGCGTCATCGCGTGCTGCCGTTGCTGAGTGAAAGATTCCCTGCTTATCGCGACACGCTGGCGCGTAGCGCACAGCATTTTGCCGAGGCGAGCGGCTTGCTGGATGAGTTGGCGCAACTAGATGCCGCGCAGGCGATTAATGGTGAGACCCTGGCTGTTGCGGCCTTGCAGGCGCTGAGCCAACCGCGCGCGAAAAACCTGCTGCGCTATTTTCTGCACAGCCGTGGCGCGACCATGCCGCAAGTGGTACAGATAGACGATATGCTGCAACAACTGTGCAACGCACGGGAGGATGCCGCGGTGTGCATAGCTTACGGCGACTGGCAGGTGCGCCGCTATCAGGGCGGGGTGTATGCGTTGCGCGCGTTGTGCGACTTCGATCAAAGCCTTGTATTGCCGTGGCACGGCGAAGCAGAGCTGGATTGGCCTGCGCTGGATACGCGCTTGAAGTTCACTCGAACCAAAGGGGCAGGCATCAGTCTGGCGAAATTGCAGCATGCACCGGTGACGCTATGCTTGCGGCACGGCGGTGAATCACTGCGCCCCCATCCGCAGGCCGCGACGCGCACCCTGAAGAACCTGCTGCAGGAACACCACGTTCCGCCTTGGCAACGCGAGCGCCTGCCGTTGCTGTATTGCGGCGCTGAACTGGTGTGTGTGCCGGGGGTGGCGGTTGCCGCGGAGTATCAAATCGAAGCTGAAGAGAAGGGTGTCGTGCTGGATTTTGCCTTGGCGGGGCAATTTTCCCCTTAGCCGACTGCGACAGCGTAAGCAAAGCCTGATAGAATAACGGCCTGTTTTTTCGATTAACTTTAGTTTTGGAGAATGTCGCATGACTGTTGAACGTACCCTGTCAATTATCAAACCCGATGCTGTTGCCAAGAACGTCATCGGCAAGATCTACACCCGCTTTGAAAATGCCGGGTTGAAGATCGTCGCCGCGCAGATGCGCCACCTGACCCGTGCCGAGGCGGAAGGCTTTTATGACGTGCATCGCGCGCGTCCGTTCTTTAAGGATCTGGTCGATTTTATGATCTCCGGTCCGGTGATGATCCAAGTGTTGGAAGGCGAGGGCGCGGTTCTGAAGAATCGCGATCTGATGGGTGCGACCGATCCGAAGCAGGCTGCTAAGGGCACGATCCGCGGTGACTTCGCCGACAGCATAGATGCCAACGCAGTGCATGGTTCGGATTCGGCAGAAAATGCAGCTAACGAAATCGCCTATTTCTTCCCGAAGAAGAATATCCATTCACGCTAAGAGTTTAAAGATGCAACAAAACCTTCTCGACTTTGATGCGCAGGCACTGGCGGCTTATTTCACGGAAATGGGCGAGAAGCCGTTCCGTGCGCGCCAGTTGCTGCGCTGGATTTACAAGGAAGGGGAGTCTGATTTCACCGCGATGACCGACATCGCGGCAACGTTGCGCGACAAGCTCGCGCAAAGCGCTTGCATCGCCACACCAGAGATAGTGCGCGAAGAATTATCCGAAGACGGTACGCGCAAGTGGTTGCTGAACGTCGGCACTGGCAACGCCGTGGAAGCGGTGTACATTCCCGAAGAGACGCGCGGTACGCTGTGCGTTTCCACCCAGGCCGGATGTGCGCTGGATTGTGCGTTTTGCTCTACCGGCAAGCAGGGTTTCAACCGCAACCTCAGCGTGGCAGAGATCATCGGCCAGTTGTGGTGGGCGAACCACCAGCTTGGCAAGGACACCGATGGCAACTGGCCAATCAGCAACGTGGTGTTGATGGGCATGGGTGAGCCACTGCTGAATTTCGACAACACCGTGAGCGCGTTGCGGCTGATGCTGGACGATCATGCTTATGGCTTGTCGCGCCGCCGCGTGACGGTGTCCACTTCCGGGATTGTCCCGGCGATGGACAGGCTGCGCGAAGAATGCCCGGTGGCCTTGGCGTTATCGCTGCATGCGCCTAACGACAAGCTGCGCGACCAGCTGGTGCCGATCAACCAGAAGTATCCGCTCAAGGAATTGCTGGCTGCCTGCCAGCGCTATCTGGAGCGCGCGCCGCGCGATTTCATCACCTTCGAGTACGTGATGCTGGATGGCGTGAATGACAACGAACAACAGGCGCGCGAGCTGGTGAAGCTGGTGCGCGATGTGTCGTGCAAATTCAACCTGATCCCGTTCAATCCGTTTCCGCAGACACATTATAGGCGCTCCAGACCGGATGCGATCCAGCGCTTCCGCGATGTGCTGATGCAGGCAGACATCGTGACCACGACGCGCAAGACGCGCGGTGATGATATCGCTGCTGCTTGCGGACAGTTGGCCGGGCAGGTTCAGGACAAAACCAAACGAACCCTGCAGCGCTCCGTTGGAATTGTATAGATGAATAGCCGAGGGGATAAAATGAATAAATTGTTTGCACCATCGTTTTCTTTGGTGATTTCTTTGGTGTTTTCGTTGCTCATATTAGTGGGCTGTAGCACGCCATCTGGCAGCTCCGGCGGTGGTACCGCGAGCGCCAAAGTGCATACGGAATTGGCGGGCTTGTATTATGATCGCGCGCAATTAGGTGTCGCGCTGGAAGAGGTGGAACATGCCTTGCAGTCGGATCATGGCTATGCGCCAGCTTATTACATGCGAGGTTTGATTCACATGGAGCTGCGAGAGGATCAAGACGCCGACGAGGATTTTCAGAAAAGTATACGCCTCGACAATACCGATCCCAAAGCGCATTACAATTATGGTTTGTTTCTATGTCAGCGCGGCAAGGAGAAGGAGTCGATTGCGCAGTTCATGGCAGCAGTGAAAAATCCTTTGTATGAAACTCCTGGACTTGCTTATCTGAATGCCGGGCTGTGCTCCAGAAAGGTTGGCAATAACAAGGATGCTGAAGAATTTCTGCAGAAGGCCTTGCGGGTGCAGCCTGATATGGCGCAAGCCCAGTTAGCTCTGGCGGAGTTGAATTTTGCCAATGCCGATTACTTCGCAGCAAAGAAATATTTCATGGCTTCCTCGCAAAAAAATGACAATTTGACAGCAGAGCAACTCTGGCTTGGAGTGCGTATCAATCGCAAGGTTGGCGATCATGCATCAGAGGCCAGCTATGGTGCGCAGTTGCGCAATCGTTTCCCTAATGCGCGCGAAACTCAATCGTTGATACGTGGTGAATAATGGAACATCTTCCAGAAAATAACGGCAAGCAAGGCAATCATTCTGCTTCTGGTTCGCCAACCTCATTGGGCGGGATGCTGCGTGAAGCGCGCGAGCGTCTTGGTTTTAGCGTGGCGGACGTGGCCGCCCAGATCAAATTTGCACCGCGCCAAATCGAGGCTCTGGAAGCGGACGATTTCAAGCATTTGCCTGAAGCGGCCTTTTTGCGCGGTTTTGTGCGCAGTTATGCCAAGATTCTGCATCTGGATACGCAGATTTTATTGGCGACTCTGCCGCAAACAAAAGCGACTGTGGCCGAGTTGATCCCAGCCTCGGTTGAGGTGCCGTTCCCTGTCGCATATTCACCGCAAAAACAAAATTTGATCTTGCTGGGCGCTGCGTTGCTGTTGGCCGTGATTGTAGTGGGGTTTGCGGTGTGGCATTTCACGAATCCGCTTAAGCCATCCAAGATTGCGAAGATTGAAACCCCGGTTCCCTTGCCTGCTGAAATGCCAATCGCCCCGGCTCCGCTAGTCCAGAAAAAGAACATGAGTGCCGCCCCTATTCCTGCCGAATCGAATCTGCAATCTTCGTCGCCAGTGGAACAGACTCCAGCTCGTGCCGAGAAGGCAAAGAAAACTGACAAGGCTGATAAGACAAAGAAAACTGACAAGGCTGACAAGGCTGACAAGGCTGAGGCTGTTCAAGTCGTACCAAAAACCCAATCACCAGATTCTGCGAAACATCAGGACGCTTTGAAGAAGATCACTACGTTGCGTCTGGTGTTTGCTGAGGAGTCATGGACTGAAATCCAGGATAAGGATGGCAAAATGCTATCGTCTCAAGTTAACCCGCGTGGAAGTGAACTGATTTTGAAGGGGCACCTGCCGTTGTCGCTGGTGGTTGGTCACGCCGCCACGACGCGTTTATATCAGGACGGTGAGCAAGTGGACTTGACGCCGTACATCAATTCTTCAAGCGAAGTGGCGCGGCTGACGCTGGAGTGAATATGAGTGCGACCATTATCAAGCGCCGTCCGTCGCAACGGATACTGGTTGGCAAAGTGATGCTGGGCGGTGGCGCGCCTATTGTGGTGCAGTCGATGACCAACACCGATACGGCCGATGTCGCAGCGACTACGCAACAGGTTTTCGAGTTGGCCAAGGCTGGTTCGGAATTGGTGCGGATTACGGTCAATACTCCCGAGGCGGCCGCCCAAGTGGCCAACATACGCGCGCGGTTGGACGTAATGGGTTGTGACGTGCCGCTGGTCGGTGATTTTCACTACAACGGACATCGCTTGCTCACCGACTATCCTGATTGTGCACAGGCATTGGCGAAATACCGCATCAATCCGGGTAACGTCGGTCGCAATCGCAAGGAAGATGATCCGTTTACGATCATGATAGAAACTGCGATTCGTTACGATAAGCCAGTGCGCATCGGAGTGAACTGGGGCAGCCTGGATCAGAATTTAGTGGTGCGTATGATGGACGAGAATTCGCGCCTGGCGCAGCCCAAGGAGGCGGGTGAAGTGACCCGAGCAGCGCTGATCGCTTCCGCGCTGGAAAGTGCGCAACGCGCCGAGCAATTGGGCATGGCGCGCAACCGCATCGTGCTGTCCTGCAAGGTCAGCGAGGTACAGGATCTGATTGCGGTGTATCGCTCATTGTCACAGCAATGCGATTACGCGCTGCATCTGGGTTTGACTGAGGCGGGCATGGGCTCGAAGGGCATCGTGGCTTCGACTGCTGCGCTGGCGGTGTTGTTGCAAGAAGGCATAGGCGACACGATACGCATTTCGCTGACACCGGAACCGGGCGGAGACCGCACCCAGGAAGTGCTGGTCGGCCAGGAAATTTTACAGACTATGGGGATGCGCGCATTTGCACCGATGGTGACGGCCTGCCCCGGATGCGGGCGTACCACCAGCAGTTTTTTTCAGGAATTGGCGCAAAGCATTCAGATTCATCTGCGTACCCAGATGCCGCTTTGGCGTGAGCAGTATGAAGGCGTGGAGAGCATGACTGTGGCGGTGATGGGCTGCGTAGTGAACGGGCCGGGCGAGAGCAAGCTGGCAAACATCGGCATCAGCCTGCCAGGAACTGGTGAGAGTCCAGCCGCGCCGATTTATATCGACGGCGAAAAAGCCATGACTTTGCGCGGGGATAACATCGCGGCAGAATTCACGCGCATCGTTGATGACTATGTTGCGCGAAAATATATGCAGCGAAACCCCTCTCAGCCTCCTCTTGTCAGAGGGAAGGCCGACAACCCACTTTCTGAAAAAGTACGGTTGGGAGGGAGTAGTGCCATCGAACTTATAAAATAAGCATGAGCGCCGAAACATTGCAGGCCGTGCGCGGCATGAATGACATTCTGCCTGACGAGGCAGGTTTGTGGTTATGGTTTGAAGAAGTGGTTCGTGACTGGCTGCACAGCTACGGTTATCGCAATATCCGCATGCCGTTGGTTGAGCCGACTGCGCTATTCAAGCGCGCCATCGGTGAGGTGACTGACATCGTCGAAAAAGAGATGTACAGTTTTGCAGATGCGTTGAATGGCGATCTGTTGACGTTGCGCCCTGAGGGGACAGCCTCCTGCGTGCGCGCCGTTCTGCAACACAATTTGCTGTATAACGCGCCGCAACGCCTGTATTACAGCGGCCAGATGTTCCGTCACGAGCGACCGCAGAAGGGACGCTATCGTCAGTTTCATCAGTTCGGCGTTGAAGCGTTGGGATTTGCAGGACCGGACATAGATGCCGAACAGATTTTGATGTGCGCGCGGTTGTGGAAGAAATTGGGATTGCGCGATGTCACATTGCAGCTGAACACTTTGGGTGATGCTGTTTCACGGCATCGTCATCGCGCCAAGCTGATCGCGTATTTCGAACAGCATATGGAGTTGCTGGATGCCGATGCCATGCGCCGCTTGCATAGCAATCCGTTACGCATCCTGGACAGCAAGAACCCGGCGATGCATGAATTGATTGCCGCCGCACCCAGGCTGATGGACGAATTGGAAGAAGATGCGCTACGGCATTTTGCTGAGGTGCAGGCGATACTCAAACGCCACGATGTAGCGTTTGAGATCAACCCCAGTTTGGTGCGTGGCTTGGATTACTACAACCGTACAGTATTTGAATGGGTGACCACGCGCCTCGGCGCACAAGGCACTATCTGCGCGGGTGGTCGCTATGACGGGCTGGTCGAACAGATCGGCGGCAAGCCTGCACCCGCAATCGGTTTTGCGATGGGTGTGGAACGATTGCTGGCGTTGTTGCAGGACGATGGCATGGCGTTGCCCAAACCGGAAGTGGATGTGTATGTGGTGCATCAGGGCGAACTGGCCGGCCAGCTTGCCAGCCGTGTGGCCGAACAATTGCGTGACGGCGATTTGCGCGTGGTGTTGCATTGCGGCGGGGGCAGTTTCAAGTCGCAGATGAAAAAGGCCGATGCTAGCGGTGCGTGCGTTGCGCTGGTCATAGGTGACGACGAAGCGCAGGCGAATGAAATCAGCGTGAAACCGATGCAGGGTGGCGAACAGGAGAGGGTGAGCGTGCAGAATCTCACCGCAACAGTTAAGAAGTTTATAAAGTAGGAGCAGACAGCATGGCAGTATTGGATTTGCAGGAACAGGAACAAATCGAAGCCCTCAAAGCATGGTGGAAGGATAACCGCAATTGGATACTCAGCGCACTGTTGGTCGTGGCTGTCACGATGGGAGGCTGGCGCGGCTGGCAGTTTTACCAGTACAAGCAAGCTAGTGAGGCTGCGACTTTGTATCGGCAATTCACCGAGCAACTGGCCAGCGGAGATGCCAAGCGCATCAACGATGCCGCCGCTGCGGTGACAGGTAAATATGCGACTACCGCTTATGCTGCGCGCTCCGCCTTGCTAGCGGCGCAAGTGAATGAACAGGGCAAAGATGTGGCGCGTGCCAAAGCACAACTGCAATGGGTCATTGAAAATGCCAGTGAAACAACTCTTCAAGATGTGGCGCGGTTGCGCTTGGCGGCAGTGCTTTTGGATGAAAAAAATTATGCGGATGCGCTAAAACAGCTGGAAGCCAAACATTCAGAGTCGTTCGACGGTTTGTATGCTGATCTGCGGGGAGATGTATTGAGCGCGCAGGGTAAGACCGATGAAGCCAGAAGTTCCTACAAGCTGGCTTACGAAAAAATCGATGCCCAAAGCATGTATCGCAATCTGATTCAGATAAAGCTTGATGCTTTAGGCGTGGCTAAATGAACACGTGCGCTTGCAGTGCCCCTTCAATAGCAGCAGGACTCAAGGCTCATAACAAGCTTGGGCTGGGATTATTGCTATGGTCGCTGCTCGCGCTTGGCGGTTGTGCATCTACGGATGAATCCATACCAGACTGGGCCGGTGTTAAGGGCGACGCGGAACCTGCCAAGCTGGTCGAGTTCAGCGAGACCGCCAAGTTCGAAGTGCGTTGGCATAACAATGTCGGAGATTTAGGTGCGGATTTGTGGCAACCTGCGCTGACAAAAGATGCAATTTATAGCGCTTCTGGCAAAGGTAGTTTGATGCGTCTGGATCGTGCCACAGGCAAGCAAGTATGGCGCATCCAGACTGGCATTGTTGTTAGCGGTGGAGTGGCTGCCGGCGATGGCTTGGTACTTATTGGTGGTGACAAGGGTGAAGTGCTGGCTTATGACGAAGATGGCAAGTTGAGATGGAGGAGCCGGGTCTCCAGCGAAGTATTGAGTATGTCGAAAGTTACGGATGGTATGGTAATGGTGCGCAGTGGTGATGGTCGCATTGCCGGATTGAAAGCGGCTGACGGCAAGCGCGTGTGGATATATGAACGCAGCACACCAGTGCTGGTGGTGCGCAATCATGCCGGAGTCTTCATCCAGCGCGGTGTGGCCTATGCCGGATTTGCCGGCGGCAAATTAGCCGCACTCAGCATCAAGGATGGTGAGGTGCTGTGGGAAGCCATGGTGGCACAACCGCGCGGCAACACCGAGCTGGAGCGCATCAGCGATATCACCAGCGAACCGATCGTGGACGACCAACAAGTCTGTGCCATTGCTTTTCAGGGGCGTATCGCGTGTTTTGACATAGCGCAAGGCAGCCCATTATGGAACCGCGATATTTCCAGCGATAAGGGCATGATGGTGTTGAGCAAATATCTCTACCTCAGCGATGTGAGTGGGTCCATCTTTGCTTTGGATAAGACCACAGGTAGTACGACATGGAAGAATGGAGAGTTGCTGATGCGCGGCATCACTGCACCTTATGCTGTGGGGAATTTTGTCGTGGTTGGCGACTTTGAAGGTTATCTGCATAGCTTGAATCGTGAAGACGGGAGTGTTGTCGCTCGCATCAAACTTGATGGAGGTGCGATAAAGTCAGCACCGCTTCAGATCGATGACGGGTTGCTGGTGCAGACGCTCAACGGCGAACTGTATTCGTTGTCCATCACTAAAAAGCCTTAGCGATGTTACCCACAATTGTTTTAGTTGGCCGCCCGAATGTGGGCAAGTCCACTCTTTTCAACCGCCTTACGCGCAGCCGCGACGCACTGGTCGCCGATTTGCCGGGGCTTACCCGCGACCGCCATTACGGCCGCGGCAGGGTAGGGGAAAGACCCTATCTGGTGGTTGATACCGGCGGGCTGGAGCCGGTCGCCAAAGACGGCATCATGTTCGAGATGGCCAAGCAAAGCCGCCAGGCGGTGGATGAAGCCGACGTGGTGATGTTCCTGGTCGATGGCCGTGCCGGCTGCACACCTCAGGATGCCATCATCGCCGAACAATTGCGCAAGACCGGCAAGCCTATTTTGTTGTTGGTGAACAAAGCCGAAGGCATGGCGCGTGCCAAGGTGGCCGCCGATTTCTTCGAACTGGGTCTGGGCGAACCGTTGCCGATCTCTTCGGCGCACGGCGACAATGTCACCGAAGTGGTCGAGATCGCGCTGGAGAATTTTCCGCTTGAAGCCGAGGAAGAAACCAGCCACGAACATCCGCCCAAGCTGGCCATCGTAGGCCGCCCCAATGTCGGCAAATCCACGCTGGTGAATGCTATCCTCGGCGAACAGCGCGTGATCGCGTTCGACCAGCCGGGCACCACGCGCGACAGTATCTACATCGACTTCGAGCGCGACGGCAAGCAATACACCATCATCGACACCGCAGGGGTGCGCAGACGCGGCAAGGTCGAAGAGGCGGTGGAGAAATTTTCCGTGATCAAAACCATGCAGGCGATCGAAGATGCCAACGTCGTGGTGCTGGTGGTGGATGGTCGCGACCAGATCACCGAGCAGGATGCACACGTCGCCGACTTCGTGCTGCAAGCGGGACGCGCCCTGGTGCTGGCGGTAAACAAATGGGACGGACTGGACGAACATCATCGCGACATCGTGAAGAACGATATCGAGCGCAAGCTGCATTTCCTGAGCTTCGCAAAACGTCATTACATCTCGGCGCTGAATGGCAACGGCATCGCTGATGTGTTGAAATCGGTGAATGAAGCCTACGCCGCCGCGATGTCGAAGTTGTCCACGCCCAAACTTACCCGCGCGCTGATCGCAGCACTGGAAAAACAGCAACCGCCCAAAGGCGGACGCTTCATACCGAAGATGCGCTATGCCCACCAAGGCGGCAGCAACCCGCCGCTGATCGTGATACACGGCAGCGGGTTGGACAATGTGCCTGCTAGCTATGCTCGCTATCTTGAGCGCTCCTTCTGCGAAATCTTCAAGCTGAAAGGCACGCCGCTGAAGATCCAGTTCAACTCCAGCAAAAATCCGTTCGAGGGATCCAAGCCCAAGCCGCTCACCGAAGGCGAACAGCGCAGGGCGCATCGTGCTCGTATTCGTGGTCGTAAATTGTATGGGTGAAAACCTTGGGATATGCTTAGAAAACAGTATTTTCCCGATTTTTGGAAGTGATGGTTCCTGTTTATTGGAAATGGAATTAAATAGTGGAATTTGTAGCTGACTAAACAATGAGTTAAAATTGGCATGTTAAATGCTTTTTATTGGTCACATAAATAGATTTGGTTGAACATTATTTATTTCATTTAATGAACCATTTAGTTTCATTGTTGTTTTTTTGCAGCCTTTGAATAAAGTAGATATCAAATACAACAATTCCAGTTAATTGAAATTTATAATAATCAAATAATGGAATGTGCCATTAGACCCCCTACTGCCTCAGCTAAAGTTACCGTTCTAATCGGGGCTCATTCATGAGTGTTTGGATTGCTGTAATGGAGAACATAAAAGGATCCTCAAAATTAGTTTGGGGGCGTAGTTTTTTTGCCATAGTTTTGTTGTTTTTCTCCGGAACAGTACTGCTTGCATCGCAAGCGCAAGCG
>JANXXX010000025.1 GCA_025350405.1 Gallionella sp. | reverse complement strand
ACGTGTATAGCCCGACATCTTTTCGAATGCATCATTGCAATAAGTGATGATGCCCTTGGTGTCGGTCTTTGAGACCAGCACCGTACCGGCTGGAAATGGCACTTCCTTCTGCGACACGTAAGCATTTTTATTTTGCATGATTTAAATCCTCCCCACGAATATATAAATGATCAGATGGTTAACTTCCTGCTTATCACTCACCGCTAAACCTTGAACTTGCTCACCGCATCCTGTAACTCTTTCGCCAAACTCTCCAGACGATGTATATCCTGATTATTCGATTGCATGGCCGCATGACTTTCTTCCGACATCTGCGCGATCTTCTCGACGTTGCGTGCGATCTCGGTGCTGGCCAGGCTTTGCTCGCTGACTGACGCGGCGATGTCATTTACCCCGTGACTGGATTTCGATACCGCCTCGCCCGCTTCGGTCAACATCACGGATACCTTCCCCACCTGCTCCTGCATCTCCAGCAGGGAACGCAAACCTGTCTGCACCGACTCTTCAGCCGTAGTGGATTTCTGGCTCAGCGAGTTGGTCACCTGATCGATTTCATTGGCCGACTTGGCGGATTTTTCCGCCAGCTTGCGCACTTCGTCTGCTACCACCGCAAAGCCGCGGCCTTGTTCACCGGCACGCGCCGCTTCGATCGCTGCGTTCAACGCCAGCAGGTTGGTCTGGTCGGCTATATCTTTCACCTGCTGGGTCATGCCGGCGATCGCGCGGGTGCTTTCGACGAATTCTTTCACCGAGCCGGCGATCTTGTTGACCGCATCCTGCACGCGACCAATCTCGCCTATCATCGCCGTGACATTCTTGTTGCCTTCCTGGGTTTGGTTCAGGCTGGTCTCGGACAGCTTGCGCACATCCTCGGTATTCGCCGCCACCGAGTTGATGCTCACGGTGATCTGCTCCACCGCCGCTGCCGTGGAAGCAGCCGCCTCGCTTTGCGCCTGCGAAGCCTCGGAAATTTGCCCTGAAGCGACGGACAGTTGCGCCGCCGTGGTGGATACCGTGGTCGAACCGCTGACCACTTGGCGGATGATATTGGCAAAACCCTCGATCAGGCCATTGAACGCTTTGGCGGACTGGCCGATCTCATCCTTGCTATACACGGTGGCGCGCGCATTCAAATTGCCGTCCGCGGCCATTTTCAACATCGTGCCGCTCAAATTGCCCACCGCAGCATTGATGCCTTTGATGATCATGTAGCCCATCCCGATACCCATGACCAAGCCGAATATGATCAGGCCGATCACCATATTGCGTGATGCTGTATAGCGTGCTTGCGACTCAGTGTATTCATGCTTGGCGCCATCAAGCTGGAATTGCATGATCTTCTGAATGCCGTCACCGACCGGTACGTAAAGGGGGCGGATCTTTTCCACGACGATCTTGTTGGCCAGGTCGATATTTTTATCGCGCAGTGCCGCAATGGACGGTTTCAGCCCTTCCACCACAAAAGCCTTTCTGTCTGCGGCAAACTTCTCTGCCAGCGCCTTTTCTTCAGGCGACATCGCTGTGGCCATGTACGCGTCCCATATCTTGCCGATTTCCGCGAGGTTTTGTTCTATATCTGCGGTGTTTTTCTGGATCACATCAGGCACGGGAGTCACCAGAGAAACAGCAATTTTCAGCCGATTGGTAAGCAGCAGCTTCTGTATGTCAGAGATCTGCCCCATTGGAACCGCCCTGTCGTTATATACGGAGTTCAGCGCCTCGTCGGTCTTGTGCATGCCGACCAGTCCCAGCGAGCCAATGATGATTGCCAGCATCAGCAGTGTCCCTGCCAAGATGATCAAGCGGGTGCCAATTTTCAAATCTTTCATTTTTTTCTCCTCATTTCCCAAATACCACCCTGAACATTCCTACTCTCCCGCTCACTCCCGACGGGAGTTGGAAGCAGTACCCATTACCTGCTACACCTTGAACCGCCCCACCGTCTTGCTCAAATCCTCCGAAAGTTGCTGCATGGACTTCACTGCCTCTACTGTGCGCTTGATCACATCGTTGCTCTTGCCTGCCATCTCGGCGATCATCCCCACGTTGCCGGCGATTTGCTGACTGGCATCGCGCTGGGTATTGATCGAACCGGCGATTTCTTCCAGGCCGCGGTTCACCCCTCCCACAGATGAATTGGCTTCTGTCAACACCGCAGTGACCTCGCGAATATGTGTCTGGCTGCTTTGCAAAGCACTCATGCCGCTTTGCACGATCTTATCTACTTGTCCCGATTGCGCACCCAGCGACTGGGTCACCTCATCGATTTGTATCGCGGATTTTGCGGATTTTTCCGCCAGCTTGCGCACCTCATCCGCCACCACGGCAAATCCCCGACCCTGCTCACCGGCCCGCGCCGCTTCGATAGCCGCATTTAACGCCAGCAAATTGGTCTGATCGGCGATGTCTTTCACTTGTTGAGTCATGCTGGCGATGTTTTTAGTGCTGTTAATAAATTCACCCACCGATGATGCGATCTCCTTCACCGCGCGCTCGACTCTGTCCAGCTCTTGCATCATTTCTTGCAGACTCTGTTGCCCGTGATTGGCCCGCTCGAAACTTTCATTGGATAGTTTGGCAACATTACTGGTACCCTCCGCAACCTGCGCAATACTGGCACTGACCTTCTCGACCTCGCTGGAAGTTGTCTTTGCCGTATCGCTCTGTTGCTGCGAAACCAGCGCGAGTTGGTCAGCATCTTGCCCCAAGGAATGGGCGGCACTCGCCACTTGGCTGGAGAGCTTTTCCACGTGACTTACGATCTCCTGAAAACTTCCTGCAAGCGCATTGAAGGCTTGCGCAGTTCTGCCTATCTCATCCTGGCTGCGCACCACCACGCGTTTGGACAAATCGCCGCTGGTTTGCATGGCTTGCATCGCAAGCTGCAATTCGTGGGTCGGGCGTGTCACATAATTGATCAGCCAGCCGATCCCAAAATACAGCAAGATTTGCAAAATAAGCTGTACACCCCACATCAGGTAATTCGCCTGCTTCAACATCGCGTATTCTTCGGTGATCTCCAGCGTGATGCTTCCCGCGCCATTGACCGAACCTT
>JANXXX010000022.1 GCA_025350405.1 Gallionella sp. | reverse complement strand
GAATTTCATGAACGGCGTTTCGCGTCCGTACATCATGTCGTAGGCCAACGCGCCGGGGGCGAAGATGCCGGTTGGCAATGGCGGCATTTCATCAGATAGACCGCTGGAAGTGGCGTTGATGATGACATCGAATTGTTTGCCCGCAAGCTCTTCATAACGGCAACTAGACACGACGAATCGCTCGGCAAGAATAATTGCTTTGTCTATCGTGCGGTTGGCAACTGTGATATTTGCACCAGCATCGCGTAATGGTGAAAGCACTCCCCTGGCTGCGCCACCAGCACCCATGAGCAGCACTCGCTTGCCGAGTAAAAGCACATCACGGTTATCTTGTATATCACGTATTAGTCCGATTCCATCAGTGTTGTGGAGGTGAACACCATCGCTCTTAAACTCAAGAGTGTTTGCTGCGTGGGCGTGAACGACGTCATATGACAGATATTGCTTCTGATTCGATAATTGATAGGCGCTTTGCTTGAACGGCACAGTGACATTACAGCCCTTGTAGCCCTCCTTGCGAAGCCGTTCAACGGTCGCAGCAAAACCATCCAGCGGCGCGAGGATGGCTTCGTAGCTGATGTCTTGCCCGGTCTGCTCGGCAAACATCCTGTGTATCTGCGGCGACTTGCTGTGGGCGATGGGGTTGCCGATGACGGCGTAACGGTCAGTCATTTTTGTGATGAGTAAAAATCAATCCGCGCATTGTAAAGAAAATCAGCCTACCTTACGCGCATTCAGCAGCCTGGCCGCGCAAACACCGGTAATAGCCATCGCCCACACCACCGTTGCGCCGCTCGGCAGATCGAACCATGCCGACAGCAGCAAGCCTGCAGCATAACCGGCGATACCTATCGCAAAAGCATAATGCGTGCGCCGGTGTTTGATACGATAGGTGGCGAGTGCCGGGACGATCAGGCTGGCGAATACCAGATACACGCCGACCAATTGCACCGAGGCGGTGACCGCCAACGCAAACAGCGCATAGAAACCCAGATAATGGGTCTTCAGTTTGCTCCACTGCCACAGCGCAAGCAATACGGCGGTCAACAAGGCCGTGGCGAACAATTGAACGTTGCTCACCCAGAGGATTTGCCCGACCAGCAAATTCTTGAGATGTTCGCCGGAGTGGACGTCGCGGCTCATCAACAAAATTCCAGCGCTGGCGGCGAGCACAAAGGTCAGGCCGATGCAGGCTTCCTTGACCTCGGCCAGACGCTGTTCGATCCACGCCAGCAGTGCCGCACCGCACAGTGCGCTGGCGGCGGCAATTGCCTGCACCAGTAGCGGTTGCCCGGTTAAATCCAGCAGTGCGGCGATGACGACACCCAGCCCGGCAATTTGCGCAACCGCGAGATCGGCGAAGATCACGCCGCGCTCCAGCACTTTCATGCCGAGCGGGATGTGCGTCGCCAATATCAGCAAACCCGCGATGAAGGCGGGCAACAGGATGCTCAATTCGATGTCGTTCATTTCAGCCCCGCCAACAAACGTTGTATCGTGTCGTCAAACATCGCGAACAAATCGGTCGCCTGCGATGTGCCACCTACGCTGTAAGGAACAATAACGGTAGTTATATGCGCGCGCTCCGCGATCCATTCCGATGGCCGCCCGTCCTGGTACGCGGCGCGCAATACCATCCGCGCCGGATTTTGTTGCAACCCGTTCAGCACACTACCCAGATACGACGCGCTGGGTTCCATACCGGGCTTGGGTTCCAACTCGGCAACCTGCTTCAGTCCCAGCCAATTATTCAGGTAAGGGAAGCCCCGGTGTTGCACGATGACGGGCATGCCTTTCAAGGGCGTGGCCTGTTTTTCCCAACGCGTTATCGCGGCACGCCATTGTTGATTGAAAGTCGCAAGCTGTTGTTGGTAATACACCGTGTTGGCCGGGTCAAGCTGGATCAGGCGTTTGCTGAGCGCTTCCGCTATCGGCAAAAAATTACGCGCATCGGTCTGGATGTGCGGATTACCCGCGGCATGCACATCCCCGTCGGCACGATCTAATCGCGTCGGCACCTCCAGCATCACAACGTATTGCGCCGCTTCAAAATGCCCGTTGCTGCCGGGTTGGATTTTGCTGTTGCCGGACTCGCGCAACACCACCGGCATCCAGCCGACTTCCAGTTCCGCGCCGGTGCACACCAGCAGTTGCGCGCTGCGCGCCCTGGCGATCAGGCTGGGGCGCGCCTGCACCTGATGCGGATCTTGCAGCGCGCCGGTGGCAGTGTAGATGTTGGCTTTGTCTCCTGCAAGTTGTTGCGTGAGTGCCGCCCATTCCGGTTCGCAGGCGAACACGTTGAGTGCGGCGTGGACGTTGCTGCTCAGCAGCAACAAAAAAGTGTAGAGGATTTTTTTGGCTACGGCATAACGCTCGCTTATGCGAGCATTAGTCTGCACCGAAACTCCACTTTGTTTCGTTTTCATGAAGTGCTCCTTAGAATTGATGGGCGCCATGCGCGCCCAGACTCATGATGTATTGCACGAAGAGCTGGTTATCCGGCAAGCCCTGCCGCGAGTTGTCACGCACCAGTTGCAAGCGCAAGCGGGAAAACTCGCTGGGACTGTAATCGACCATCCAGCTGAGGCGCGACGGATTGAATGCATAGTCGCTGCTGACATTGCCAGCATTCAGCACACCCACGGCAGCAACACCCGGATCGAGCCGGTCATAGCGCAAGCCGGTGCGCCAGTTCGACATGAACTGGTATACGCTTTGCAGATACCAGCCGCTTTGCGTGACGGCATAGCTGTCGGTAGTGGCAAGGTTATAAGTCAGCAAACCGCTTTCCTTGCGCTGAAAATACTCGCCCTGCAGCTTGAGGTAACGCTCGCGATTATTGCCGTTGCGCGCATATTTCCACACAAAATCCAGCCCGGCGGTCTGGCTGTCACCGCTGAAACTGTTGCTTACCGCACCGACTGTGCTGAGCGCATTCTCGCGTCTGGTCTGGTGCAGCGAGACCCCGGCACGCCAACTATGTTCGATACCGATGTCGTCACCGAAGTGCGCAAACAACACCCCCGCGCCAGCGCCATTCTTGTTTTGCCTGTCCGTCCCCGGAAAGCCGCGTCCGCGGCCCATCTCGCCGCCGATCTCGATGAACATATCGGTCGGAGCCAGCCACTTGAGTTGCACGCCGTCGTCGCCGATCTGGTTGTCCCACAACACGCGATACACCAGCGGCTGATCGACGAAATCCCAGGCGTGGGCGTGTTGCTCGTTTAGGTAACCGAGGCTGGAAAAAAATCGTCCAAATTTAAAATTGAAGCCATTGCCCAGCGCGCTGTTCTGCACGAAGGCATTTTCCACGCTGACGCCTCCAGCCGGATCGAGCGAGAACGTGCTAACACCGCGAAACTGCGGATCGATGTTGGCGGCAATGCTCAGTTCTGATTCCTTGAGCGAGAATCCCCGCGTGTAGCCGTTGTTGTTTGCATTCATCGCAAATCCGGTAGCAGGAACAGTAGGGGCTTGCCTGAAGCTGCCATAGATGCCGCTCAAGATCAGCGAAATGGCCGGGTTGAACGCGCCCTCACCGCCGTTTGCAGCTGGGGCTGTGCTGGATTGTTGGGCGATGCGCTGCTCCAATCCTTGAAGCTGTTCGCGGATGGTTTGCAGCTCGGCATCATTTGCCGCAAACGCGTTGAACGAATGGCTCAATAGCGCGGCAACAGCCACGCGCCAAAAAATATTTCCGAACATAATTTACTCCTGAAAAGCATAGCAAAACCTCGCGTCAACGGCGAGGCAGTTGAATGGCTTAAGCGGAGTAAGGCGGGGCGCGCGCCGCAAATGCGACGAACGTATTGGAAGTGTAAGATCCGGTGCTGTTGAAATGCAGTGTTTGGAAATTTTCACTGCTGGTGAAGCTGATGCCGCTGCTGCCGATCGCGCTGCCGATCTGCGCATAAGCCGCGCACTGGTCGCAATACTTGTCGTGCGGTAACGACTGGTCCGAGCCTTGTGATTGCTCGGCCAGGGCGTGCGAAATGCCATGCACCAAACCACCCGCCTGCACGGCCAACAGGGCGAACAGCAGGGCGAAAATCAGCAGTAGTCTGGCGAACAAGGAGCTGTGCATGGGGCGCACTTTAACCGAGAAGCCCGTGTGGGACAAGGCTGCTATTCACTTTCCAGCGTGTCCGACGAGGTAAACGACCAGGTGCGCGTGATGGTCAGAATGTCGACATCCGTGGTGATGTTCGGGGGCAGCGGAGAATAAGGCGCGGCAAGTTTGACGATGCGTATCGCCGCAGCATCCAACAGGCGATGTCCTGACGATTTGCTCACTTCCACGTTTTCCAGGCTGCCATCCTTGCTGATCGAAACACTGAGTTGCAGCTTGCCAAAGATTTTCAGTTCACGCGCTCTTTGCGGGTAATTCAGGTTGCCGATGCGTTCTACTTTGACACGCCAGTCTTCGATGTATTGCGCAAAGCGGTATTCCTGCGTGCGTGCGCCGATGAATTTGCGGCGCGGCAACCTTTGATAGGCATCCCAACTTTTATCGATTTGCGCTTCGAGGCGCGCGATCTCCAAGGCCCGCTGTACCAGATCTTCGCCGTTGCTGGCCGCATTGTTTTTCTGTTTCACGAGCTCCGGTTGCGCTGTCGAATAGTCGCTTTTCAGCTTGGTCAGCATCTGCTTCGATTCTTCTTCCAACGCCGCAACACTCTTGGCGCGTTTTTCCGGCGTGAATTTTAGATCATCGCGTAGCGTAGGCAGCGGACTCTTGGCACGCCGGTCTTCAGCGGTATTGCCGCCACCATCGAGATGGTGCTGGGCCAGCGCATCGGCGTTTACAGGCCGGGAGTTCGACTTGCTGTTGACCAACACCACTTGCAGCGGTTGCAGAAAATCGGTCGCCTTGCGCGGGTCGGGCAACACCAGCGCGATGCCGAACAGCAGGAAAGCATGCAGCATGATCGAGAAGATCATCGAAAAAGACAATCTGGTTCGCAACAGCGCCAACACTGCAAACAATCCTGTTTTTGGTTCGTTTTTCAAACAGCGTCCTCTATCGTTTTGACAAAGCGCGTTTGCACACTCAGATCAAGCAAATCGATCTCACCGATAGCCAGTTGCACCCGGGTGTTGGCAGGCAACGCTTCCGGCAGCGAAGGTACCCGGAAAGTCAGCGGGATATCGGGCAACTTGACCAGATTTTCGCGCAGCAACAGAGCGTCAACGAGAAGCTCGCGTAGCGATTCGTTTGCCCCCTCGCCCGCAACGCGGGAAATAACCAGCGACTCGCCCGCTTGGGGGCTTAGTCGATTGGCTAGTGGTTCCATCAGGGTTGGGGAGAGGGCTTCCAATTTAGCTTGCTCCTGCTGCAGCCAGCGCAGGCACCAGTAACGTTCCATACTGCGCTGGAATTCATTATAGATGCCATACATCGTGTCGAAGTCGCGCATCGTGGCATACAGCGCAGGGTCGTTTTGAGGATAAACCGGCTCTTCATCACGCAGCATCGCGATGATCTGGCGCTGGTTCACCATGTCCACATAGCGGCGCAGCGGCGAACTCGACCACATATACTGCGCCACGCCCAAGCCCTGGTGCGGTGCGGCGATGGTGCTCATCTTCACCTTGCCATTTTGCTGGGTGCGGTAGATGCCGACGAAACCATGCTCGGCCAGATGCTTGCCCCATTCGCTGTTCACCAGGATCATCAGCTCGGAAACCACCTTGTCGATCGGCGAGCCGCGCCGCCGCTGCGTGATGCTGACGCGGTCGTTCTCGATATGGAAGTTGTAATCCATTTGCGTGCTGTTGTCGGACGGCTTGCCGCGCACCGCTTCCAGTTTTTGCGCCAGGCTCCACAACAGTGTCAGTTCGTGCGCATAAGGGTAATCGAGCTTGCCTGCCGCCAGCGTTTCTTCGTTGAACAGCGGCTCCAGCGTGTCATGGCGCAGATTCGCCGCAATGTGGATGCGCTCGACGCGGCTTTCGTGACCGAGTATTTCCAGCGTTTCCCCATCCTCTCCCAGGCCGACTTCGTTGTACATCGACAGCGCCGGGCAGACGCGATCCGCTTCCAGGGTAAAAGCCTGCACCACGCTGTCCGGCAACATCGTGATCTTGGCTCCGGGCATATACACGGTGGACAGACGCTGTGCGGCGATCTTGTCGCCATCGGAGTCGCGCGGCATGCCCAGCGTGGGCGCGGCGATGTGCACACCGATGCGCCAGTTGCCGTTGGCCAGCTTTTCCACCGAGAACGCATCGTCGATCTCGGTGGTGGTCGCATCGTCGATGCTGAAGGCGTTCGCAGTAGCTAGAGGCAATTCATCCCATGTGCTCAATTCGACTGGCGGGAAGCCGGTGCCCTTGGGGAAATGCTCGAACAGGAATTTCTGCAAATGGTAATCCTGCGTGGACGGCAGCGCGCCGCAACGATGCAACAGATGTGCTGCGGACAGATGCGTCGCGGCACAGGCCGCTTCCAGCGCCTTGACTTCGATGGTGTTGCGGTCCGGCTTGTAAAACAAATAGGCAAGATGATCGGTAAACTCGGCGGGCAATTCAAAGCGGCTGAGCTGCTCGGTGAAACGCGCCTGCAATGCCTGCTGCTGGCGCTTCTTCTCGGCCCCGGCCAGCGCAGCCTTGAGCACCTCGGGCGGCGCGGCGCGATAGCGGCCTTTGCCCTTTTTGTGAAAATAGATCGGCGCGCCATGCAGGCTTATCAGGGTCGCAGCGGCTTCCAGTGCGCTTGGGGTATGGCCGAAATACTCGGCGGCGATCTGCTCTGCGCCGAACTCCTCCGGCGGACAGCATTCCCAGAGAAATTCCACCTCGATACTTTCGGACAGCGCTTCGGCCCGTGCCATGAATTCGGACAAGGCGGGCTGGGTAAAACGCAGCATCACATTGGCAGCCTTGACCTTGCTGCGTTTGCCGGACAGGCTTTCAACCTGAAGTGAGGTGGTGTTGTCTGTCATGATGCTGCCGACCTTGAAACTGCCTTCTTCTTCGTAAAAAATATTCATTGGGGGTGCAGCGAAAAAATTGGCGCGATTATACCCTGTCGGCAGCTTGAAACTGCGCTTTGGATTTTGAACTTGACGAGTGATAAACTGCCCCGGCGCGACCAGCTTATGGTGAACTGGCCACGGTACAAAGTCTTACCCACGCCAATTTTAATAAAGGAGCTTTTATGAACAAGGCCATTAAATACCTCGCTATCGTTTCCTGTTTTGCGCTGAGTGCCTCGCAGGTGTACGCGGAACCGATGGAACACAATGAACATATGTCTGTCGAACACATGTCCGGTGGGCCCATACATGAACAAATGGAAGACAAACATTTCAAGGAAATGGATACCAACGGCGACGGCATGATCTCCAAAGCCGAGTTCGACGCTGCCCATGACAAGCATTTCAAGGAGATGGACACCAACGGCGATGGCAAACTCAGCCCGGACGAAATGAAGGCGGGGCACCAGAAAATGATGGAGCAAGGCAAAAACAAACACTTTGACGAGGCGGATGCCAACCACGATGGTGCGCTGACCCGCGAAGAAGCCAAAAATATGCCGATGCTATCCAAGCATTTCGATGAAGTAGATACCAATAAAGACGGCAAGGTGACGCGCGAAGAACTGGATGCCGCAATGGAAAAGATGCGCAAGAAACATGACGAAAAACCGCATTCCGGCGTGTAGGCTGCTTCGGCACCAGATATTAAAGACAAAGGCCAGCTTTAAGCTGGCCTTTTCTATTAGAAGGCTGCGCGTTTATTTGTGTGACAACATCCAAGCCACCATGATTTTGATTTCCTCATCACTAACCGCAACGGGTGTGCGCGGCATGGGAACTGTACCCCAGACGTCGCTCCCACCGGTGCGCACCTTTTTTTCCAATCTGGCCGGGGCATCCTTATCCCCCGCATACTTGGCGGAAATCTCTTTCAGGGTTGGGCCTATGGTCTTCTTGTCCAGCTTGTGGCACGTACTGCATTTGTTTTTATTGAACAGCGCTTCGCCATCGCCTGCAGCAAACGCTGTGGCAGAAGCAGACAGGGTAACAATCATTGCAACAAGATAACGAGTTTTCATGATGATCTCCTTTTAAAAAATCCAAGTGTCAATCTACTCCTTTTTTGGAAAACTTCAAATTAAGATGAGTAAAATAATCACAAATATATATTGCCGGTTTATATGCAAAGCAAAGTTTGCTGCCACGTCTTTGAACATGAGCCGAGCGGTCGAATAGGTTAAACTTGCGAGACTCCTGGCAACGCCACCGATGCAAAACATGGAACAACACACCATCACCGAAACTCGCGTAAGACTCAGCACTTGGCTGGCTATCGGCTACACACTGTTCATCATTTATGCGAGCCTGTCGCCATTTTCCGGTTGGCGCGAGCAAGGTTTAAGTTTTAGCGATGTGTTGCTGTTGCCCTTGCTGCAGACATACAGCGCATTCGATGCATCCGTAAATTTGCTGGCCTACATCCCCCTCGGCTTGCTGGTCAGCTGGGTTCTGCGTGCACGCTTCGGCGCGCTGCTCAGCGTGATTCTCGGATTGTGTTCAGGCGTGTTATTGTCGGCAAGCATGGAGTATCTGCAAATGTATCTGCCGACGCGTGTCAGCTCCAATATGGATATGCTGACCAATAGTGCAGGAGCACTGACTGGCGCATTACTGGCAACAAGCATGACTTCGTGGACATGGCTCTTCCAGCGCCTGACACACTGGCGCAGCGATTTGTTTCATCATGGCAAAGAGATGAACTTTGGCTTGGCTTTGCTTGCGCTGTGGATGTTCGGACAGGTCAACCCATCGCTGCCGATGCTGGGCAATGTGTTTATCAGCGGCGTGTCACACCGGCCTTTTGTGATGCTGCCGCACGCGCCATTCAATGGATGGGAAAGCATTGTTGTCACACTGAACTTGTTGATGCTGGGAACATTGTTGCTGACCTTGCTCCATGTATCGCGCAATATCGTCACGGCTTTATTGGCGATATTGGGCATGGTGGCACTGGCCAAATTCATTGCCGCCGTGCTGCTACTAAAATCCTGGGCGCTGTTGTTATGGATCAGCAGCGAGGCCTTGCTGGGAATGTCGCTGGGAATATTGTTGTTGCTCGCAGCCCTGCGGCTACCGCGTAAAGTGGCGATAGGTTGCGGTACCGCAGCAGCAGTATGCAATTTTGTCATCGTAAATTCTGCATCTAACGATAACGGGCCCTCTGCCGCGATGTCGATATACCATTGGCATTACGGGCATCTGCTCAACTACAACGGGCTGGCGCAAACCATCACTTTGATCTTCCCTTTGCTGCTGATATTTCATCTGTGGCGCATCAGGAAAGTATAATTCGACTTTTCCGGAGTCTCCCATGAGCTTCTACGACAAACACGTCTTTTTCTGCACCAATCAGCGCGAGGACGGCAGCGCCTGCTGCAACGATCATCGTGCGCAACAGGCGCGCGATTACGTGAAAGGCAGGGTCAAGGAACTCGGGCTGTCCAATACCCAGAATAAAATCCGCATCAACTCCGCCGGATGCATGGATCGCTGCGACGAGGGGCCTGTCATCGTGGTGTATCCCGAGGGCACCTGGTATACCTACATTGATGAAAGTGATCTCGACGAGATCGTCGAAGAGCATTTGAAGAATGGGCGCGTGGTAGAGCGGCTGAAAATTTAGGACGCAGGGTGTTATCACTAAGTCGTGTAGGGTGGGCAGGCTTTATCTGCCCACGCGGTTAAACGGTGGGCAAATGAAGCTTGCCCAACCTCGCTTGGTACACATTAAAAAATGAACAATATCTTGATGAAATCAGCACCGAGAATTTGCAACACAGGCGGGTTGTAGAGTGGTTGAAGATTTAGGTTTTCCAAACTGTTTGCTGGAAGCCAGTAAAGGGTGGGCGCTAGGCTGGTTTGGTGATAACTGCTAGTATTGACGAACGATAATCTGCCAATATATGAAATTTACAAGATGAACAATTCACATAACAACCCCATAAAAATACTGGCCGACTTAATCCTGAAACACGAAGGCTCTCTAACGTTTAACATTTTGGAGGTTGGTGCCGTCCCTTTGGAGAAAACGCCCGAACCTTTTTATCAGCTATTAGACATCTTTCCAGGATCACAGATAATTGCCTTTGAAGTGGATAAAAATCTTTGCGAAAAATTAAATGATACATCCAGGCCTGACATTAAATTTTTCGCAACCGCACTGGGGAACACTGAGGAAACCCGCACTTTCCATGAAACCCGACACCCGATGTGCTGCTCACTGTATGAACCCAATGAAAGGCTGATTAGCCTCTACAACAACTTCGAATTCGCTTATCTAAAATCTGTCGGAACCATTGAAACTGTCAGCTTGGATTATTTCGCCAAACAAAATAACATCGGATCAATAGACTTCATAAAGATCGATATTCAAGGAGCCGAGCTTGATGTTTTCAAAGGGGGGCAAAACGTCCTTAGTCAAATCGTTACCATGGTTTGTGAGGTTGAGTTCATTCCTCATTATATTGATCAGCCCCTATTTGGTGACGTCTGTGCTTTCCTGAGCAAAGAGGACATTATGTTCCATAAATTCCTTGGTCTTGCCGGACGCACACTATCACCGGTTGTTCTTAATAACGATCCCAACTTTGCTACTCAGCATATCTGGTCTGATGCGGTTTTTATCAGAGACATTTTCAAAATTCCTGAGCTTTCTCCACACAAGTTACTCAAGTTGAGCATACTTGCATATATATACGGCAGCCCGGATTTGACATATTACTGCCTTCAACACTATGACAATCAAAAAGGAACTGACCTCACGAAATTATTTTTTGCTCCAGACAGCACGTGATAGGGCTAGGCCATGGCCTAACAATCATTCCAACTTTACTCGTATGACAAATTAGCTGACAAGTCAGTGAAGGAGCTGCGTACTCTCTGATCAACGAATGTAACGGGTTCTTATTGGGCTTGGTGACACGCTGCTTTCAATAGGGTATTTGCATGGTTAATTGACCGCTTGATATTTAAACCCACCCTTTATCCTTCAATTCTTAAACTCTTCCACTGGAATTTAAATACTCTGACTTAAATGCCTACCCAGAAAATAATCTCCATCCCCGGCACTGCGGGCAATCTCGAAGGCGTCGTTCACCTGCCTGACGTTGCGCCGCGCGCCATCGCCGTGGTCGCACATCCGCTGCCTATCATGGGCGGCACGATGGACAACAAGGTGGTCACCACACTGGTCAAGGCTTTTGTGGAATTGGGTTACGCTACGCTGCGTTTTAATTTTCGCGGCGTGGGCGAGAGTGCCGGCAGTTACGACGGGGGCAATGGCGAAACGCTGGACGCGATTGCCGCCGCCCTGTTCATGCGCGACGAATTTCCGGACTTGCCGTTGTTGCTGGCAGGCTTTTCCTTCGGCGGTTATGTGCAGGCGCGCGCGGCAGCGGAGTTGCTGCCGCAGCAGTTGGTGCTCGTCGCACCGGCGGTCGGACGGTTCGCAATGCCGGATGTGCCTGCCAACACTTTGTTGATCCACGGCGACATGGATGAGGTGGTGGAGTTGCATGAGCTGTTGAAATGGGCGCGCCCGCAGCATTTGCCGGTGATCGTGTTGGCAGGCGCGGAACATTTCTTTCACGGACGGCTGACGCAGCTGAAGCACATCGTGTTGCAGCATTTCGGCGGAATACCCAGGTGAACGCGGTGCTGAGTGCGCTTAACCTGCGCAAATCCTACGGCGATCAAGTTGTGGTGGATGACGTCAGCATCATGCTCAACAAGGGCGAATGCTACGGCCTGCTCGGGCCGAATGGCGCGGGCAAGACTACTACGCTGCGCTTGATGCTCGGCTTGATCGAGCCGGATGGCGGCGAGCTCAGCCTGCTCGGCCATGCCGTACCCCGCCATGCGCGCGAAGCGCGGCTGCGTGTGGGTGTTGTGCCGCAGGTGGACAACCTCGACCCGGATTTCACCGTGGCGGAAAACTTGCTGGTGTATGGGCGCTACTTTGGCATGAAGGATAGCGAGATCAGGGCGCGCATCCCCGCGCTGCTGGAGTTCGCCAACCTCACGCACAAGCGCGATGTGAAGATCCCCACGCTGTCCGGCGGCATGAAGCGCCGCCTGACGCTGGCGCGCGCACTGGTGAACGACCCTGACATCATCTTCCTCGACGAGCCGACCACCGGCCTCGATCCTCAGGCGCGCCACTTGATCTGGCAGCGGCTGCACGAACTCATCGTGCAGGGCAAAACGCTGCTGCTCACTACGCATTTCATGGATGAGGCCGAGCGCCTGTGCCATCGCCTCGCGATCCTCGACCAAGGGCGCATGGTGGCCGAAGACTCGCCGCGCAAGCTGATCGCACAGCATATCGAAGCGCAGGTGGTGGAAGTGTTCGGCGAGCGGGCCGAGGCTTGGGTGAGTGAACACGCGGCGCGGTATTCGGAACGCTTTGAGGTGAGCGGCGAGACTGCGTTCTGTTACGTGAACGACGCACAGCCGTTGCTGAAACATTTGCAAGCGCAAAACGAATTGCGCTATTTGCACCGCCCGGCAAATCTGGAGGATGTGTTCCTAAAACTTACTGGCCGAGAAATGAGGGACCAGTAAAATGAGAAACAATTAAAATGAGCTCACATCATTTTTCGCCGCCGCGCCTGAGTTTCAGGTTCTTCCCGATCTGGCGCCGCCACCTGCTGGTGTGGCGCAAGGTCGCGGCGACTTCCATCATCGGCCACATCGCAGACCCGATGATCTACCTGCTCGGGCTGGGCTACGGCCTGGGCAGTTTTTTACCGGAGATGGGCGGCACGTCCTACATGGTGTTCCTTGCCGCCGGGACGGTGTGCTACAGCACGATGAACAGCGCCAGTTTCGAGGCGCTGTATTCCGGCTTTTCGCGCATGCACGAGCAGCGCACCTGGGAGGCGATCATGAACACGCCGGTCACGCTGGATGATATCGTGTTCGCGGAAATGTTGTGGGCGGCGAGCAAGAGCCTGTTGTCCGGCGTGACGGTGCTGGCGGTGATCTGGCTGCTGGGTTTGTCGCATTCGCCGTTGTCGTTGTGGCTGATCCCGCTGGCGCTGCTGGTCGGATTGTGTTTCGCCGCGCTCGGCCTGATCATGACCGCGCTGGCGCCGAGTTACGATTTTTTCATGTACTACTTCACGCTGGTGATCACACCGATGATGTTATTATCCGGCGTGTTTTTTCCGGTCACGCAGTTGCCGCCGCTGTGGCAGAATGTCGCGTCTGTGCTGCCGCTGACCCACGCGGTGGATATCGCCCGGCCATTGATGATGGGCGTGGTGCCGCCCGGTACGCTGTTGCATGTCGCGGTGCTGCTGGGTTATATGCTGTGCGGTTTTTATGTGTCGCTGGTGTTGTTCCGGCGCAGACTATCCAAGTAGGACCAAGTAGGAAATAATCATGTTATGGGTTAAAGCGTTTCACATCATTTTCGTCGTGAGCTGGTTCGCCGGCCTGTTCTATTTGCCGCGCATTTTTGTGAATCACGCGATGGCGACCGAGCCCGCGGAAATCGCGCGGCTTAAGCTGATGGAAGGCAAGCTGTATCGCTTCGTCACGCCGATCGCCTGGCTGGCATTGGGCTTCGGCCTGTGGTTATGGTTGGGTTACGGCATTACCGGAAACTGGCTGTACGCCAAACTGATTCTGGTGCTGGTATTGATCGTCTATCACTATTATTGCGGCGTGCTGGTCAAGCAATTTGCCGCCGACCAGAACACGCGCAGCCATGTGTTCTATCGCGTATTCAATGAAGTTCCGGTACTGGTGTTGATGGCTGTCGTCATCCTGGTAACGGTAAAACCATTCTAGCCACAGAGTACACAGAGACCACAGAGAAAACCTCCTTGCCCACTCTGTGTACTCTGTGATCTCTGTGGCAAATTTATTTTTCTGGGATTAACTGGATGACCGATTTTTTCGCCCCCTGCCCGCGCGGCCTGGAAACCATGTTGCTTGGCGACCTCGAGTCGCTGGGCGCACAACATGTACGCGCCACCGAAGGCGGTGTGCAATTTTCCGGCGACTGGGCTTTGTGTTATCGCGCCAATCTGGAAAGCCGCATCGCCAGCCGCATCTTGTGGCGCGTCAAGGAGACGACATACCGCACCGAGCAGGATATTTATCAGGCCGTATTCGAGTTGCAGTGGCAGCGCTGGTTCGATGTCACCCATACGATACGCGTGAACACCACGGCGATACGCTGTCCGCTAAAGAGCCTTGAGTTCATCACGCTGCTGGTCAAGGACGCGGTGTGCGACCGCTTCCGCGAACACTGCAACGAACGTCCCAGCGTGGACACGCTGGACCCAGACGTGCGCATCCATGTGTTCATCGAAGTCGACAAGCTGATGCTGTATCTGGACACCTCCGGCGATGCGCTGTTCAAGCGCGGCGTGCGGTCGCACACCAACATCGCGCCGCTGCGCGAAAATCTCGCTGCGGGCATTTTGCGTCTCGCCATGTGGCAACCTGGCACGCCGCTGCTCGACCCGATGTGCGGCAGCGGCACATTCCTGATCGAGGCGGCGCAGATGTCGCTGAATATCCAGCCCGGCATCGCGCGCGGCTTTGCGTTCGAGAAGCTGAAAAATTTTGATGCAGCGCTGTGGAGCAACATGCGCGAACAGGCGATTGCCGCACAACTGCCGGTCAAGCCGCTGGAACTTTACGGCAGCGATCTGTACGGCGAGGCGCTGAAAGCCGCATCGCTCAATCTGGAAGAGGCCGGACTGGCGGAATGCGTGGAGCTCAAGCAGGCCAATATCCTGGAGATATCGGCACCCGCCGAACACGGCATAATGGTGGCGAACCTGCCCTACGGCGAACGCATGGGCGAATTGGACGAACTGGCAGAGCTATACCCCAAGCTGGGTGATGCGCTGAAAAAGAAATTTGGCGGCTGGACGGCTTATTTGTTCACCGCCGACAAGGCCATCCTGAAGTTGATGCGCCTCTCCCCGTCGAAGCGTACGCCGTTGTTCAACGGCGCGATCGAATGCCGATTACTGGAATACAAGATCGTGTCGGGCAGCAATCGGCCCAAGACAGCAAGCCCGCATGAAGCTTAGCAGGGCTAGTGAAGCTTCATGTTTTCCGTGCCACTCATCAGGTCCCGATCTGTCACCAGCTTGCTTTCCAGTTTGATGCGCAGACGCAAATCGTTGACCGAGTCAGCGTTCTTCAGGGCTTCCTCATAAGAGATATCGCCGGCCTCGTATAGAGTGAACAATGCACCATCAAATGTCTCCATGCCCAGCTCGCGCGATTTAGCCATCACGCCCTTGATCGCATTCACTTCGCCCTTGAAGATCAGGTCGGCAATCAGCGGGGAGTTGAGCATGATTTCTATCGCAGCAGCGCGCCCCGCTCCGTCTTTTTTCGGGATCAAGCGTTGCGAGATAAATGCCTTGATGTTGAGCGACAAATCCATCAGTAGCTGCGTGCGACGCTCTTCCGGGAAGAAGTTGATGATGCGATCCAGTGCCTGATTGGCACTGTTGGCATGCAGCGTAGCCAGGCACAGGTGTCCTGTTTCGGCAAAAGATACGGCGTACTCCATGGTTTCACGGTCACGAATTTCGCCGATCAAAATCACATCGGGTGCCTGGCGCAAAGTATTCTTCAGCGCATTGTGCCAAGACTCGGTATCCACACCGACCTCGCGGTGCGTGATAAGGCAGTTGATGTGACTATGCACATACTCCACCGGATCTTCAATGGTAATGATGTGTCCATAACTGTTCTTGTTGCGATGGCCGAGCATCCCGGCCAGCGTAGTCGATTTGCCCGAGCCCGTCCCGCCAACCACGATCACCAGACCGCGCTTGGTCATCACGATATCTTTGAGTATCTGCGGCATACCCATCTCGTCAAGATCGGGAATCTTGGTGGTAATGGTACGCAACACCATGCCGACACGCTGCTGCTGCAGGAACACATTGACACGAAACCTCCCGATACCGTGCGGGCTGATCGCAAAATTACATTCGTGGCTCGCTTCAAACTCCGCCGCCTGACGATCGTTCATGATGCTGCGCGCCAGCTCCTGAGTGTGCTGAAAAGTGAGCGCCTGGTTGGAAACCGGGGTCATTTTTCCGTCCACCTTGAACGCGGGCGGGAAGCCCGCCGTGATGAACAAGTCAGAAGCATTTTTGCTGATCATGCCGCGCAGCAAATTGTGTATCAGTTCGGTGGCCTGATCTCTTTCCATAATTAAAAACTCCTAGTCCTGATGTGATCCTGATGTGCCGTAATTTAAAAGGGGAAGTTATGGTTTCAGCCACTCGCCCTGCTCGTTTAACGTTCGCTTCCGCCGCAACATCCCGGGCTGACTTCGTCAGCGTAGCGAGTTGTGGCTCCGGCCTCTCGCTTTGCTCGTTTAACTTTCGCTTCGCTCATGTTAGCCTGCGCCGCAACTTCCCGTGCCGTCTTCGTCAGCCCGGGAAGTTGTCTTTGTTTGCCGCCTTGGAACGCGCTTCCGCGGGGGTGATCTTGTTTTCCTTGATCAGGGTCTGCAGACATTGATCCAGCGTCTGCATACCCATTGCTTGACCGGTCTGTATTGCCGAATACATTTGCGGCACCTTGGCTTCGCGAATCAGGTTGCGAATCGCCGGAGTACAGATCATGATCTCATGCGCCGCTACCCGGCCCGTACCATCCTTGGTTTTCAGCAGCGCCTGCGAGATCACCGCACGCAGCGACTCGGACAACATCGCGCGCACCATTTCCTTTTCGTCGGCGGGAAACACATCGATGATACGGTCTATGGTCTTGGCCGCCGAACTGGTGTGCAGCGTACCGAACACCAGGTGGCCGGTTTCTGCCGCCGACATCGCCAGGCGTATGGTTTCCAGATCGCGCATCTCGCCGACCAGTATGATGTCGGGGTCTTCGCGCAATGCAGAGCGCAAGGCATTCTGGAACGACAGCGTATCGCGCCCGACTTCGCGCTGGTTGATCAGGCACTTTTTACTTTCATGCACGAATTCGATCGGGTCCTCCACCGTCAGGATGTGCCCCAGCTCGTGTTCGTTGCGATGGTTGATCATCGCCGCCAGAGTGGTGGACTTTCCCGAGCCGGTCGGGCCGGTGACCAACACCATGCCGCGCGGATAATCGGAGATGGTCTCGAAACTCTTGGGCGCCTTGAGTTCTTCCAGCGACAGAATTTTTGAAGGGATGGTACGCATGACCGCACCCGCACCGCGGTTATGCAGGAAGGCATTGACGCGAAAACGTGCCAGGCCGGGAACCTCGAAGGAGAAGTCGACTTCCTTGTTCTCCTCGTAGAACTTGCGCTGCTGGTCGTTCATGATGTCATAGACCAGGCCATGCACTTCCTTGTGCTCCATCGCCGGCAGATTGATCCTGCGTATATCGCCATGCACACGTATCATCGGCGGCAAACCGGCGGAAAGATGCAAGTCAGACGCTTTGTTTTTGACGCTAAAAGCAAGCAGTTCGGTAATATCCATTTATAATCGTCCCGGTTTGATAAGGGGTCCTGAACAGCTGACACGAGCCGCCCGAATTAGGAATGTCTGGCGCATGAGATTATGACAACAATCGCTTCCAACTTGCAAGCTGTGCGCGACGCGATAGATGCGGCAGCTGTCAAGGCCGGTCGCTTCGCAAGCGAAGTCAAGCTGCTGGCGGTCAGCAAGACCTTTTCAGCGGATGCATTGCGCGAGGCTTATCACGCCGGACAAACGTGCTTTGCGGAAAGCTATGTGCAGGAAGCGCTGAACAAGATCGCCGCGCTGCAGGATTTGACTATCGAGTGGCATTACATCGGACCGATCCAAAGCAACAAGGCCCGCGCCATCGTGGAGAATTTTAGCTGGGTGCATAGTGTGGACAGACTAAAGATTGCCGAGCGCTTGTCTGAACAGCGGCCAACTCATTTGCCGCCATTGCAGGTATGTTTGCAGGTCAACATCAGCATGGAAACCAGCAAAAGCGGCGTATCTCCCGATGAAGTGAGCGCATTGGCTCACGCCATTGCTAAACTGCCCGGGCTAACATTGCGCGGGCTGATGGCGGTTCCCGCGCCCAGCGATGATGGCGCGGCACAACGGCTGCCATTCATGCAGTTGCGCAAGTTGCTTGATCAACTGAATCAGCAAGGCTTGCAACTGGATACTTTGTCGATGGGCATGTCGCATGATTTTGCTGCGGCGATCGCGGAAGGTTCGACTATAGTACGCATCGGCACAGCCATTTTTGGCAATAGGAATTACGGAGAAAAAAAATGAATATCTGCTTCATCGGCGGCGGCAATATGGCGACAGCACTCATCGGCGGGCTGCTCAAAGGTAAATTTTATGTGCCGGAAGAGTTGCGCGCGGTTGAAATCAATGCGGACAATCGCACCAAGCTGCAAAGCGAATTCGGCATACATACCTCAGCAGATTTAACAGTCGAAGTAAAAGGCAGTAATATTATCGTGCTGGCAGTCAAGCCACAGCAATTACGTACAGTGTGCGCGCAACTATCCCCACTGATCAATGGTCAATTAATCGTTTCCATTGCGGCGGGTATTCGCGCTTCGGACATTTCGCGCTGGCTGGGCACACCGAATGTGGTGCGCTGTATGCCTAATACTCCGGCGCTTGTCGGGAAAGGAGTGACCGGCTTATATGCGTTACCGAAAGTCTCTGACGCACACCAGGAAATAGCGGGGAATATTTTGAGAACCGTAGGCAGTATCTGGTGGTTAAAAGATGAAGTGATGTTGGACAGTGTGACAGCGATTTCTGGAAGCGGCCCAGCCTATGTGTTCTACTTCATCGAGGCAATGCAGCAAGCTGCACGCGAGCTGGGCTTCACCGAGACCCAAGCAAAAAGTTTGGTTATCGACACTTTCTTCGGTGCGGTAAAGTTGGCCGATGAGAGCAAAGACGATGTTAGCGTATTGCGCGCGCGCGTCACTTCCAAAAACGGCACCACCGAGCGCGCCCTGCTCAGCATGGAGGCCAACCATGTAAATCAGCACATCATCACAGCTGTAAAGGCTGCGGCGGCCCGCTCGCGCGAAATGGGCGATGAACTGGGTCAAGCAACATGATCGGCGAAACGCTGCAATTCTTACTCGATGTGTTCGTGCAGGGCTTTGCCGGCGTGCTGCTGTTCCGCTTTCTGATGCAATGGTTGCGCGCCCCGATGCGCAACCCGGTCGGCGAATTCGTCATGGCGATCAGCGATTTTATGGTGCTGCGCGCACGCCGCTTCATCCCCCCCGTGTTTAGGCTGGACTCCTCGAGTTTTTTGCTTGCATTGTGCGTTGAACTGATCTACTTGGGATTGACGCTATTGCTCGAAGGCTACCCGTTCGCACATTTCCCGCTGCTCGGATTATTGGCATGGGGCACGGTGAAGCTGGTCAAAATCAGCGTATACATATTGATGAGCGCGCTGGTGGCGCAGGCGATCCTGTCCTGGGTCAACCCGTTCACGCCGCTTGCCCCCCTGCTCGCAGCAATCACGCAACGCTTCTTGCGTCCGCTGCAACGCGTATTGCCTTTAGTCGGCAACGTGGATCTATCCCCGCTGTTTCTCCTGGTGATCTGCCAGATCATTCTGTTTGCGCCGTTGGCGATGCTGGAAAGCCTGGCGATGCGTTTACTTTAAACCTGAAAATCAGTTAGCCATAGAGAACACAGAGTTCACAGAGGAGAAACCATAGCTTGCCATGAATATTGACTTCACCCATCAGGTAAACCAGAAAATTGCGTGGAACAGGCTTCATCTCTGTGATCTCAGTGGCTTAAATTGCGGTTTTTAGATTGAATAGAATCTGATGCAGCCCAGTTGGTATCGCCGCTCCGGGGAGGTCATCACGCTTACGCTGCACATACAGCCGGGTGCGAAGCGCAGCGAAATCGTCGGGCTGCACGGGGATGCACTCAAGATAAAGCTGGCTGCCCCGCCCATCGAAGGCCGCGCCAACGAAGCCCTGTTGAAATTCATCGCTGATTTGTTCGCCGTACCGCTGCGCAGCACCGAACTCATGCAAGGTGGGCAGTCACGTCACAAGGTAGTGGCGATTACTGGCAGCCTTGTCGATCCAGAGATTCTGCTCTCCCGAAATTAAAAAGTAAAAGCCAAATGCCGGACAATAAAAAACCGGCTTAGGCCGGTTTTTTATTGTACTTTACGTCAGCTGATTAATGATGATCGTGCTCAGCCTTGGCTGCCGGAGCAGTCATGTCGCGGAACTTCGCCGGATCGGTTTCTCCGTTCATATTAATGATATTGAGATTCCCGGCGCCTTGTTTCATGTCATCGGCAAAGTCATACACCGCTCCGACTACCAGCAATTGTCCCTTCTTCACCTTGTCGGCAAATTCCTTCAGCGCCGCGGCGACCTGATTGTTCACGTTGACTTTCACGCCGTCAATGTTTGCTCCACCTTTAGTAATATTGATCGTATCCAGCTCCTTCTTGATCGGCTCTTCCAGGGTGGAGTAATCGCCGCTGGCCGCCTTGATCGCGCCGCAGGAAGAGTGGCCGATGAACAGCAACAACGAAGAACCCAGATGATTCACGCCATATTGCACCGAACCTTTGGCGGTGGACAACTGATTGCCGATGTTGCGGATCATGAACAAGTCACCTTCGGGAGTCTTGTCAAGCATGTTGGTATGTACGCGGGAATCCGAACAGGTGACCACGGTTGCGCGCGGAAGCTGTCCCTTGGCCAACTCCTGAAAGAATGCTGCATTGTGCGCCGCGACATAGGCTTTTTCCTCGGCCTGTATTTCCTTGATGTAGGCCTGTGCCACAGCGACATCTCCGCCGTGCTCTTCTGCAAATGCGGGCACAGCAAAAAATACGGTGGCCAACAATGCGGCGAATTGCTTCTTGAACATCTTATTTCTCCTAGGGTAGTTTAAATGCTTGGTTGGGTTGGGTTGCGTTCTACTTATAAATGCAGATGAAACTCTAACAGACCTTTGCCCCCCCAAGCAATGTTCATATCGATTTCAATCGGGACTATCCTTTATCGATCAACGAAAGAAAGTTACTACTTTGCCCATCTTGAGGTTGCTATGGAAACACCGAATAACTCTACCTGATAATGGTTTGATGCGTTAAAGGCACAACCCATTCTAATGAAGGTGAAGAGATGAAACAACAGACACTGGCAACAAACGGATTCGAGGCATACCGGAAGACGACGCGCAAAGCGGAGTTTCTCTCGCGCATGGACAACTTGGTGCCATGGGCTGAGTTCTGTGCCGTGATCAAACCACACTACCCGAAGGCGGGTGATGGACGCCGCCCGGTTGGATTGGAGCGAATGTGCATATTCTGGGGCAACGTGAACACCCGTTCTGGGCGAATGTGAACAGTGATTCTGAAGGAACGTGAACACCGATTCTGCTCGAACGTGAACACTTTTAGCCAGTTCAAAGACAACAATACATCAATTGGCATTCGCAATTCCGACGGAGAGTATTTATACGTACCGA
>JANXXX010000003.1 GCA_025350405.1 Gallionella sp. | reverse complement strand
GTCAGCCGTCACGCCCATCTGCACTAACAGCTTGCGCATCGTGACAACGTCGTGCAGATCCGGCATATTGTCCAGATGCAACTCATCCGCTGTCAGCAGCCCTGCACACATGATGGGCAACGCCGCGTTCTTCGCGCCGGAAATGCGCACTTCACCGTTGAGGCGGTTGCCACCCTGTATTGCCAGTTTGTGCATGATCTATTTCTGTTCCTGCCACTCTTGCGGCGTGTAGGTTTTGAGGGAAAGCGCATGAATCATCTCGTCGCGCATCCGGTCTCCCAGCACCTTGAACACATGCTGGTGGCGTTGCACGCGGCTCTTGCCGGCGAATTCTTCGCTGACGATAACTGCCTCAAAATGCCTGCCATCGCCGGCCACTTTTAAATACTCGGTCGCCATGCCTTGCGCGATGTTGAGTCGTATGCTTTCTGGAGTGACCATAGTTAATTCCATTGTTCGTTAAAATTAATAGCTGTGGTTTGCCAAAGGAAACGCCACCTGAAACCGAGGTTGCGCATGATACTAAAGGGAAGCCCGCAAAGCTAACTGGGGGATGCGGACGGCTCTGGACGCTCCACGTTCCGGGAAGGATCATTTGACTGCTGGGGCAGCAATTCGACCACACCATACAAATGCGCCAGACTCTGCAAGTCGTCGGGCAAGCCGGTCACGCGCAAGCCATGCCGGTAGCGAGATGCGGCCCTTGCCCAACCCAGCAGCAAACTAACCGCGGCAGAGTCGACAGCCGCAACATGAGAAAAGTCTACCTGCATATCTTCGCTGGCAAGATGCTGCAATCCAATTGCAAATATTTCGGGGACGGTTTCAATGGTCAAGCTGCCATGCACCACCATCCATTCGCCCTCGCGCTTGATCACTTCGCCTCCGCCTTGACCATATCGCCATGTGCCGCACTGATGTTCTTGTCGACTAGCACCTTGATCAAACCGTCGATGCCGCTTTCCTGGATTTGCGTTGCAAACGTACCGCGGTAGCTCATCACCATGCTGACCCCTTCTACGGATATGTCAAACACCTTCCAGCCATCAGCGGCTTTCTTCATTTCATAATCTACAGGAACCACCTGCGAGCCCGGCTTGCTGATGATGGTCTTGACGGTCGCCTCGGTGTCATCTGCGGCCATCCTGACCGGCTTCACTTCTATTGTTTGATCGTTATACACGGTAAAGACTTTGGTATAAGTGCGCACCAACATATTGCGAAACTCCACAGTTAACGCCTGCTTTTGCTCCGGGGTCGCGGTACGCCAATATTTACCGACCGCCAATTGGGTCATGCGCGCAAAATCGAAATGTGGCAGTACCTTGCCGTCCACCAGCGCAAGGATTTTTTTCTGGTCGCCGGCACGAATGTCTTTGTCTTGCTTGATGACTGAAATGACTTCTTGTACGGTGTTTTTAATCAGCGCATCAGGCGCGATTATTTCTGCATGCGCCATACCAAGCGCACAATACATCGAGGCACCAATAATTATCTTTTGCAATGCTGTCATGTTATTTTTCTGTATTACTTGAATGTAATTATTTGGGCTTGACGGATTCTTCAGCCTTGTCATAAATGAACTTGCCGATCAAGTCTTCCAGCACCACTGCGGACTGGGTCTTTTTAATGATCTCGCCATTCTTGAGCATCTCGCTGTCGCCGCCCGGCATCAAGCCGATGTATTGCTCGCCCAGCAAACCAGAAGTCAGGATATTGGCGAACGTATCCTTGGGAAATTGATAACGCTTGTCCAGGCTCATCACCACATTGGCTTCGTAGCGTTCGGTATCCAGGGTGATGTCCGTCACGCGCCCCACTAGCACCCCCGCGCTCTTGATCGAAGCTTTGGGTTTCAGGCCGCCGATGTTGGAAAAATAAGCATGTACCTGATAAGACTCCGACATATTGTAAGTGCTCAGGTTACCGACTTTCATCGCCAGCATTACCATTGCGGCGATACCTGCCACCACGAAAATTCCCACCCATAAATCCATTGCCGTGCGTTCCATATTTCAATTCCCTTTAAACATAATTGAAGTCAACACAAAATCCAGCATCAATATCGCCAGCGACGATGTTACCACCGTGCGCGTGGTTGCACCGGAGACACCCTCTGCGGTGGGCGGGGCATCATAGCCTTCGAACAGGGCGATGATCGTCACCACTGTACCAAATACGAAACTCTTGATCACGCCGTTCCATATGTCATCACGAAAATCCACTGCCGCCTGCATTTGCGACCAGAACGAACCTTCGTCCACGCCAATCTGCACTACCCCGACAAAATAGCCGCCGAATATGCCCGCCGCACTGAACATCGCAGCCAGCAGCGGCATCGAGATCACGCCGGCCCAGAAGCGCGGTGCGACGATGCGCGCGATCGGATTCACCGCCATCATCTCCATCGCCGATATCTGCTCGGTCGCCTTCATCAAACCGATCTCCGCCGTCATCGCCGAACCGGCGCGGCTGGCGAACAATAATGCGGCCACCACCGGCCCCAGTTCGCGCACCAGGCTCAACGCCACCATGCTGCCCAACGCTGATTCGGAACCGTAGCGCTTGAGTGTTTCATAACCCTGCAAGCCCAGCACCATTCCGACGAACAACCCCGCCACGATGATGATGATCAGCGACAACACGCCGGTGGAAAACAGCTCTTTGACGATCAAGCGAAAACGTTGAAAACTATTGCCCGAATACTTCAGCGTGAGAAAAAAGAAGCGCGCCGCCTTACCAAGGCGCCATACCGCGTCGATGACACGGTGACCAATCACTCTAATTGCTTTGTCATATTGCATGGTCAGGCCCGCAAATTCAAATCTTGGCGGTAATCACCGCCGGGATAATGGAATGGCAACGGACCGTCGATCTCGCCATGCACAAACTGATGCACGAAGGCTTTATCAGAAGCACGAATTTCGTCGGGCGTCCCTTCCGCCACAATCACGCCATTTTCCATAAAATAGACGTAGTCTACAATCTTGAGCGACTCCTGCACATCGTGCGTCACCACCACCGAAGTCGCCCCCAGCGCATCGTTCAGACGGCGGATCAATTCGCCCACCACTGTCAAGGAAATCGGATCCAGCCCGGCAAACGGCTCGTCATACATGATCAGCATCGGGTCGAGTGCCACAGCGCGCGCCAAGGCCACGCGCCGCGCCATGCCGCCAGACAGCTCGGACGGCATCAGATTCTGCGTACCGCGCAACCCCACCGCATGCAGCTTCATCAACACCAGGTCGTGTATCAGCTCCTCGGGAAGACTGGTGTGTTCGCGCATCTGAAACGCCACATTGTCAAACACTGACATATCGGTGAACAACGCACCAAACTGAAACAGCATGCCCATCTTGCGGCGCATGGCATATAGAGTTTCCTGATCCAACTCATGAATGACCTGGCCGCCCACCTTGACACAACCCTTGGTCGGCTTGAGCACGCCGCCAATATGGCGCAGCAGCGTAGTCTTGCCGCAACCGCTCAGGCCCATGATGGCAATCAACTTTCCCTTCGGGAAGGTCATATTGATGCCTTTCAAAATAGCACGCTTATCGTAGGCAAAATGGAGGTCGCTAATTTCGACCAAGGCTGACGAAGACAAATTTTGAACCCAAAATATCAAGTGGCACATTCTAAACCACAGATTCAATAATCCCCAACTAATTGACCTCAATATGAATATCTATGCATTTTCCGCTATTGAGCTTCAGCGCGCTTGCCGTTATGCTCTGCACACTATGCCTATCGCTAAGAGCACAAATTGAACACAACCCCGATTACTCCTGCGACACCGCCCAGCCTGATGATTGTTGATGACGATCCGCTGATTCGCGAAGGATTGGCGGTCGCTTTCAGCAATGACTTCAAGATTCATCAGGCCGAGTCGCGTGCTGCGGCTATCGAATTATTGCGCAAACTGCCCAGCCCCCCGCAACTGGCACTGATTGATCTGGGGTTGCCACCCGTCCCGCACCGCCCGGACGAAGGCTTTCACCTGATTGCCGAATTGCTGGCGCACTCGCCAAAAATCAAGATATTCGTCCTGTCCGGGCAAGATGAACAAAGTAACGCCCGCCACGCACGCGCACTGGGCGCGATAGATTTCATCGCCAAACCCTGTGCGCCGGAAAAAATAAAGAAATATCTCGATGATGCGCTGAAGATTAAGGACGGCGAGCCCGGCAACAAAAAACCGGATGACCACCTGCTCGGCCTCGTCGGCCAGAGCACCGCAATACAAGCCTTGCGCAGCCAGATCGTGATGTATGCCGCGATACCTTTCCCGGTACTCATCGAGGGAGAATCCGGTTGTGGCAAGGAACTGGTTGCCACCGCGCTGCAAAAACTGGGGAGCCATTCCAATGCGCCCTTCAAGGTTCTCAACTGCGCTGCAATCTCCCCCACATTGATCGAGCCCACCCTGTTCGGTTACAGCAAAGGAGCCTTCACCGGCGCGACCAGCGCGCAGTCCGGTTTTTTTGAAGACGCATCTGACGGTACGCTGTTTCTTGACGAGATCGGCGAGCTGCCACTGGAACTCCAAACCAAACTGTTACGCGTGCTGGAAAACGGCGAGTATCAGCGCGTCGGCGAAACAAAAACGCGCAAAAGCAGCGCGCGCATCATCGCCGCGACCAATCGCAACCTGCGCAACGCCGTCAGAGCCGGCACATTCCGCAGCGATCTTTATTATCGCCTGAACGTATTCTCGATCTCGGTCCCGCCGCTACGCGAATTGGTTCAGGACAAGCTGGTTCTGCTCAACCATTTCCGCGCTTATTATGCGCAGCAAATCAAGCAAGAACCCTTCGAATTACTCCCGGATGCATTGCAATGCTGGGAACAATACAGCTTTCCCGGCAATACCCGGGAGCTGCGCAACATCGTCATCCGCTTGTCCACAAAACATGCCGGAAAGACCGTCAACAAACTGCAATTGCAAGACGAGTTCGACCCACTGGAAACATCTGCATATCCGCAAGAGGGCGCGTCTGCGGAATCGATCAAACAACAACTGCAACAAGGCGGCTTCAACCTGGATCAACACCTGCGCGAACAGGAAAGCCTGTACATCGCGGCTGCGCTGGAGCTTGCCGCAGGCAACATCAGCGAAGCCGCCAAGCTGCTCGGCATCAATCGCACCACATTGCACAGCCGCATCGGCACGCATGAAAAACTCCACGCATAGGAATTACTAAGGTATGTATTTAGAGCACTTCGGACTCTCCGAGCCCCCCTTCAGGATCACACCTGTCACAGTATTCTTTTTTGCCGGCGCCAATCGCGGTGAGATCCTCGATGCGCTGATCTACTCTATCAGCGAGGTAGAGGGCATCATCAAGGTCAGCGGCGAAGTCGGCAGCGGCAAAACCATGCTGTGCCGGATGTTGCTGGAAAAACTCCCCGAACACATCGAGACCATCTATCTGGCCAACCCCAGCCTGTCGCGCGAGGAAATGTTGTATGCGATTGCCGACGGACTCGGGCTGAACATCGAGGGCGAGCGTGTCGGCATCATCATGCAGAACATCCAGAACAAGCTCGAGGAGAAAGCGCGCGAGGGCAAGCGTATCGTGGTGCTGGTGGACGAGGCCCACGCCATGCCGCCGGACACACTGGAAGAATTACGCCTGCTGTACAACCTGCAAGTCGGCAATGCCAAGCTGCTGCAAATCGTCCTGTTCGGGCAACCGGAATTGAACGCCAAGCTGGATCAGCCGAATATGCGCCAGCTCAAGGATCGCATCGCCCACCACTTCCACATGCAACCGCTATCGCGCAGCATCCTGGAAAACTACCTGATGTTCCGGATGCGTGCGGCCGGCTACCACGGCCCGAACATTTTTTCGCCGGGTGCCATCAAACTCGTCGCCAGCGCTTCCAACGGGTTGATGCGACGCGTCAATATCCTTGCGGACAAATCACTGTTGGCCGCCTTCGTGGAAGACACCCACAACATCGAAGCACGTCATGTAAAAGCCGCGATGCGCGATAGCGAACTCAATATTACCCCCACCCTGCGCGACAAAAAGCTGCTGCTGGGAAGCGCTGCCGCCGCGCTGTTGTTATTCGGTTTGGCGGCATGGTGGCTGCTGGGCAAACCTCAAACATCGTTTCGACCAGCCCGCGACAATCCATCCAGTCAGGACAAACCGCTGACTGTTGCAGCAGCACCCGCAGCTCCCGTGCCGGAAACACGACCAATCGCATCACAACCGAACCCTGCGCTTGCTCCGGCATCGGCTGCAGTGGCAAACCAGACAATAGCGCCTCCTGAGGACATGCCAGCCCCGGTGCAAAAACAAGTTTCAAGCCCAAACTCCACTTTGTTTGAACAACGACTGGCGGCAGGGCAACAATTGCTCGTGCAAAAAAATGCCGTTGCCAGCATTCAGCTGTTCTATAAAGAGGAAGTCCAGCCGGAACGTATCGAGGGATTCCTGAAGCGCGCGAATGCGCTGGGTGTACTCTCCGAAATTTACCTGCTACCCGCCAGGTTTGGCGGCAAGGATGGGCTGCGCGTACTCTATGGCGCCTACCCATCGACCGATGCGGCACACAATGCGATCAAAGATCTGCCCCCGCGTTATCAGGAAGCATTCGCAGCATCTACCTTCATCTTCTGATCGCGTTGCAAAACGAGTGCTCTGTTGAGCTATGCCCACAAAGCTGTTAGGCTATAAGCAAGATACAAATTCAGGGGAGAAGTATGCGTTTAAGCAACATAGTTTATCTCTGCGCTGCCGTAGTAGTTTTATCCAGTTGCGGGACAAAACCAATCAAGCCGGCAGCTCAGCACCTTCAGCAACCAGCCAATCAGCCCGAAGCAGAAAACAGCACCCCGCAACCGATCAAAAACAGCGTCATACTACCGCCGCCAAAACCAGCCGGCAAAGTCGCCACCTACAGCGTGGTGGTCACCAATGTACCGGCACAAGAGATATTATTCGCCTTGGCGCGCGACGCAAAAATCAATCTCGACATCCAATCCGGCATTCAGGGCACGGTGACGGTCAATGCCATCAACCAGACCTTGCCGCAAATCCTCACACGCATCGCCAGGCAAGTCGATATGCGCTATGAGCTGGACAACGGTACCTTGACTGTGATGCCGGATTCTCCTTATTTGCACAACTACAAAATTAATTATGTGAACATGGCGCGTGACTCCGAAGGCGCGATTTCCGACTCTACCCAGGTCGGCACCGGCTCATCGGGCGGGGGATCCGGCGGCGGCTCTGGCGGCAACAATTCCTCTCAAACCATCAAGAACTTCTCCAAAAATCACTTCTGGGAAACCTTGACGCAAAACATCAAAGATATCTTGCACGAGACCGACAAGATACTACCCGAAGGTTCCAGCGAGACCTCGGTACAACAAAGCAAGGAAGCCAGCAGCACCGGGACCGGCGTGCAACCCCCCGGCGGCAAAAAAAAATCCGCATCTAAAGGCGGCATCGAAAACAGTCCGAATCCGGTCAACATAGAAGAAGGTGGCATGACCATCATCAAGCGCAACACCTTCCGTGAGGCGGCTTCAGTCATCGCCAACCCGGAAAACGGCATCATCACCGTGCGCGCCACCGGCAAGCAACATGAAAAAATCCAGTCGTTCATCGACCAGGTTATGTCCAGCGCGCAACGCCAGGTACTGATCGAGGCAACCGTAGTAGAAGTACACCTGAGCGACCAATATCAACAGGGCATCAACTGGTCGCAATTGCGGCTGGGCAACGTCGGCTTCAATGTATCGCAGGCCGGATCGTCAGGTTTGCCCGCTACCAATACCGGCAGCATGTTCATCCTGAACTATGCCAATCCCACGTCCAAGCTAGGAGCCCTTGCTGCTCAGGTTTCACTGCTGGAGTCTTTCGGTAAAGTAAAGGTATTGTCCAGCCCCAAGCTGAGCGTGATGAACAATCAGACCGCCGTCCTGCGCGTGGTAGACAACCTGGTTTATTTCACTATCAAGGCCGATACCACAGCCACCCAAGGCGTCAGCACCACCACCTACAGCACCACTGCCAACACCGTGCCCATAGGCTTCACGATGAGCGTAACGCCGCAGATCAACGACAGTGATACGGTGCTGCTCAATATGCGCCCCTCGATATCGCACCTACTCGGTTACGTCAATGATCCAAACCCGTCGCTGGCTGCCGCAGGTGTGGTGAGCCGCATCCCGCAAACCCAGTCGCGCGAAATGGAGTCCGTGTTAAAAATCGAAAACAACCAGGTCGCGGTCATGGGTGGTTTGATGCAAGACTCGATAAACAATCTCACCGATGAGGTACCTCTCCTCGGAAGAATTCCGTTGATCGGCAGTCTGTTCCAATACCGCAACGATAAAACCGAAAAAACCGAGCTGGTGATTTTCCTGCGCCCGGTAGTCATTAAAAGCGCCAGTGTCGATGCTGATTTCAGTGAATTCCGCAATAACCTACCGGATCAAAAGTTTTTCCAGGAATCGGCTGGCGGCAATCCTTAGAGAAACTGATATATGAGCCTGTTATTAGATGCCCGCAAAAAATTGCAGCAAGCGCAATCCGCACAAAGTGGGGAGGGTAGCCATTCGCGGTCCGAACTCAGTTTAGAGGCCTTGCCAAACTCAGCCCCCGCTGCTGCAATCACTGCATCGAGCGATAATGCCCGCATCGCCGGACAAAATCTGTTCAGCGCAAAATCCCCAAAGTCATCATTGGCACGCGCGGGCATCAATCGCAATTTGCTGATTGCCTTGGGCGGCACGGTTATATTGCTCACTGCGGGTGCAGGCTATGTGTGGTACGTCATTTCTCCCAGCAATATCCAGCCGCTGCGCCCGATCAGCGCGCCCCCTGTTGCATCTCTGGCAAAACCAGTGCCCGCAACGACGCCCCAGCAAAATAATCTGGTTCCAGAAATTGCTGCTACGAAGCCGGCCAGCACTGCGCAACTGGCGCATGCCGCCCAGCCGGCAACTAAAGCGCCGCGCCCCAAAAACGCTCCGTTGCTTGTCGAACAACATCAGGACGCACCGATTGACCTCCTGCTCAACAATGCCTATCTTGCTTATCGCAGCGGAAAGTTCGATCAGGCACAACAGTTGTATCGCGAGGTGCTCAAGCTGGATGAACGCAACATCGACGCCATACTCGGACTGGCCGTCATCGCGCAACGCCGTGGCGCAGATAGCCTGGCGGTGCACTATTACGCACAGGCATTGTCCCTTGATCCGCGCAATGCCGTGGCCAATGCCGGCATGTCCGCATTAACTACCGATGACAGCCGCGAAAGCCGCTTGAAAACCCTGCTTAATGAACAACAGGATTCCTCTTCCCTGCATTTTGCGTTAGGCAACCGCTATGCCGAACAATCCCGCTGGGGAGAGGCACAACACGCCTATTCCAATGCCTACCGGCTGGAACCGGACAATGCCGAATTGGCGTTTAATTTAGCCATCAGTCTCGATCGCCTTGGCCAAAAAGAATCCGCTTCACAATATTATCAGCGCGCACTGCAGCTTGATCCGGAACACAATGCAGGCATTGATCACGCGAAAATTTCACAACGTATTAAAGATCTAACGCACTAAATCCCCATGCCCAAAAAACAGATGCCTGAAGATCAGATTTCGGGCAACCAACCCCAACAACCGCTGGGACAGATACTGGTCGGCAAAGGTGTGATCAGCGACGACCAGTTGCGCATTGCCTTGCAAGAGCAGGGCAAGACGCACCAGCCACTCGGGCGCCTGCTGGTGCGCCTTGGCTTTCTCTCTGAAGCGACCATCCGCGACGTGTTGTCGGAAAATCTTGGCCAGGAAAGCGTAGACCTTTCCTCCATCATCATTGACGCGGCAGCGCTCACCCTGATTCCCAAGGATGTTGCACGCCGCTATCAATTACTACCGCTATCAGTGGATATGGTCGCCCGCATCCTGACCCTGGCGGTTGCCGACCCGGACAACATCATCGCGCTGGATCAGGTGCGCGCCCTGCTCAAGGATGAATACCGCCTGGTCACGCAGCTCGCCAGCGAATCCGACATCCTGCGCGCGATAGATCAGTATTATGGATTCGAACTCTCGATCGACGGCATTTTGCATGAGATCGAGCCGGGCGAAATGGAGTACCAATCGCTGCAATCCGGCGTCAACGAATTCAGCCAGCCGGTGGTACGCCTGATCGATGCGCTGCTCACCGAGGCCGTGCAACGCAGCGCCTCGGACATCCACTTCGAACCGGAAAGCAGCTTTTTGCGCATCCGCTATCGCGTCGATGGTGTACTGCGCCAGGTACGCAGCTTGCACAAGAGCTTCTGGCCGGCGATGGTAGTGCGCATGAAGGTGATGAGCAACATGAACATCGCCGAGACGCGCGCACCGCAGGACGGGCGCATCTCCTTGCGCCTATCGGGCCGGCCGATCGATTTCCGCGTCGCCTCGCATCCCACCACACATGGCGAGAACCTGGTGCTGCGTATCCTGGACCGGCAAAAAGGCATCGTGCCGCTCGATCAGCTTGGCCTGGATGATGCCGCGCTCAACATGCTCAAGATGATCATCGCCAAGCCGGAAGGCATCGTGCTGGTGACCGGGCCAACAGGATCGGGTAAAACCACCACACTTTACTCGGTGCTGAATCACATCAGCACCGAGTCGGTCAACATCATGACTCTGGAAGACCCGGTCGAATACCCGCTCGCGCTGATCCGCCAGACTTCGGTGAACGAATCTGCCAAGCTGGATTTTGCCAACGGTATCCGCTCGATGATGCGCCAGGATCCTGACATCATTCTGGTCGGCGAGATCCGCGACCATCCCACCGCCGAAATGGCATTCCGCGCTGCGATGACCGGACATCAGGTTTATTCGACGCTGCACACCAATTCGGCGATCGGCGCGATCCCGCGCTTGCTCGACATCGGCATCCTGCCGGACATCATGGCCGGCAACATCATCGGCATCGTGGCGCAGCGTCTGGTGCGCATACTGTGCAAGGAATGCAAATACCCATACACACCGGACGCATCGGAACGCAAGCTGCTGGGTCTCGCAGCCCAACAAGACATCACGCTGTATCGGGCCGCCGGTTGCGAAGCCTGTAACCACCAAGGCTACAAAGGGCGCATGACCATCATGGAATTACTCAAGATGGATTACGATCTGGACGATCTGGTTTCGCATCGCGCCAGTGCGCGCCAAATCAGGGAGGCCGCACTCGCCAAGGGATTCCGCCCCTTGGCGCTGGACGGCATCCGGCGCATCCAGCAAGGCATTACCTCGCTTGCGGAAGTCAGCCGCATGGTGGATTTAACTGACCGGCTCGGCTAAGGAACCTCTGAATGGCTCTCTATTCCTATCGGGCAATGGATGTTCACGGCAAGGCCCATAAAGGGTTGCAGGATGCCGCCAATCAAGTGGATCTGGAACTACGCCTGAAACGCAGCGGCCTGGACTTGATCGATGCCAAAATAGATAGCGGCGGGATGGGCTTTAGACACAACAAAGTCAAACGCACCGAACTGATCACATTTTTTTTCAACCTCGAACAACTTACCCGTGCCGGGGTGCCGTTGCTGGAAAGCCTGGCCGATTTGCGCGACACCATGCACGACCAGCGTTTCCGCGAAGTCATCGCCAATCTGGTCGAGGCTATCGAAGGCGGCAAAAAACTTTCCGAAGCGATGACACAGCATCCAGATGCGTTCGATAAAATTTTCATCAGCCTGACCCATGCCGGTGAAGCAAGCGGACGTCTGCCCGAGGTGTTTGAACACATCACCGAATCGCTGAAGTGGCAGGATGAAATGTCCTCGCACACCAAGACCATCATGCTCTACCCGGCCTTTGTCGGTACCATTGTGATCGCGATCACGTTTTTCCTGATGATCTATCTGGTGCCGCAACTGGTCAGCTTCATCAAGGGCATGGGGCAGGAAATTCCGATCCAGACGCGCATGCTGCTGGCCACTTCATCTTTTTTCGTTAATTACTGGTATGTATTGATCGCACTGCCCATCGTCCTGCCCGTCGCCGCCAAACTGATCATCACCTCCAGCCCGGAGATGCGCTTCAAATTCGATCAGCTCAAACTGGATATGTGGGTCACCGGCCCGATCCTGCGCAAAATCATTCTGGCGCGTTTCGCAAACACCTTCGCGATGATGTATGGATCCGGCATCAGCATTCTCGAGTGCATCTCCAACTCGCGTGACGTGGTCAACAACCTTGCCGTTGCCAAAAGCCTGGAAGACGTCACACGCGAAATAGAGTCCGGCAGAAATCTTACCCAAAGTTTTCAGAATACCGGCATGTTCCCGCCGCTGGTAATCCGCATGCTCAAAGTCGGTGAAGCCACCGGCTCGCTGGACAAGGCACTGCTTAACGTCAGTTACTTTTATGATCGCGACGTGAAGGACTCCATCAAAAAAGTTCAGGTCATGATCGAACCGACCATGACCATCGTGTTGGGCGCATTACTGGGCTGGGTTATGCTGTCGGTGCTCTCACCCATTTATGACATCATCGGCAAGGTGAAATTCTGATGAAGCGCGCCCTGTTGCTATTCCTGAGTGCCGATCGCTTGCATGCACAGCACATGCAGGGCGGCGAGATCACGCTGCAACACGATTTCAGAGACACCCCGGACGGACGAGAAAATTTTGCATCTTTCCTGCAAACGGCAAAGTCCCCGACCTACTTGCTGACCGATCTGATCGAAGAAGACTTTCGTCATGAAATCGTCCCGCACTTGAGCGGTAGCAGTCGCACCGCATTATTGCAGCGCAAGTTTGACCAGTTTTATCGCGGCACCCCTTTCCATCAAGCCACGCTGCTGCAACGCCAGAAGACCGGGCGGCGCGACGATGACATGCTTTTTTCGGCATTGACCAACCCCTCGCTGATCACGCCTTGGCTGAACATCATGCTGGCGCAGCAAACCCCGCTCGCAGGGATTTATTCGGTGCCGCAGATCAGCGCGCCACTGGTCGAGGATCACCCCTCGAATCACTTATTGCTGATTTCCTGGGAAAAGTTTTCCGGGTTGCGCCAAACCTATTTCAGCGAGCATCGCCTGCAAATTTCGCGGCTGACGCCTATTCACGCCGAATTGACATTCCAGGATGCAGTCGTAAAAGAACTCGCCCGCACTTACCAATATTTGAAAAGCCTGAGCTTACTTCCATCGGGACAAATACTCGATGTGCGTATCCTGTGCCATGCAGTTGACCGCAACGAACTGCGGAACAAGTTACCCAATGATGCAGATATGCGTTATGACTTCGCTGACATCGAAAAAGTCGGCAAACAACTCAAGATTAACTACCGCCTCAGCGACTCGGATGCCAGCCAGATCTTCTTGCACCAACTGGCCGCCAGCCGGCCAAAGACCGATTATGCCAGCGCTGAACACACCCGTTACCACACGTTGTGGCAACTACGTTACGTTCTTAATTGGAGCGCTGGCGCACTGTTGCTTGCCAGCGTGTTATGGGCAATGTCCACCGTCTGGCAAAGCGGCGGAAATGAAACAGAAACAGAATCTCTGAAGTTTCAAGCGCAACGTACTTTAAAAGACGCTCAGCTGATCACCCAGAGTTTCCCCAACACCGACATCCCGGCTGCGGACATGAAATCGGGTGTAACCGTCCTGCGCAAGCTTGACCGTTACCAACCGGCCCCTCAAGCCATTTTGAAACCCCTCAGTGCTGTGCTCAGCCGTTTTCCGCAAGTCCAATTAAGCGATCTGGGCTGGCTAACCAGCGCCGCCGAGCCAGTCGCAAGCAACACGCAGGGCGAGGTGCCGGCGCAGATCATCACGCTTAAGGGAAATCTGCGCGACCTCGGCAACGACTATCGGGCCGCACTGACGTATCTGGATCGCTTCCAGCTCGAATTAGGCAAGCGCGGATATCAAGTGACTGTCCTCACCAAACCGCTCGATGTCAGCCCCGGCGGCAGCCTTGTCGACAAACATGAAGCGCGCGAGAATGCACCAGGATTTTCCTTGAAACTGGTTTGGAGACCATCACTATGAAATTCTCCAGTTCCGACTTTCAACTGATGCGCTGGAGCATCATGGCGATTTCCGCATCCGTTATTTTGAGCAGCATCATCCTGTATGCCAGCCAACAGTATGCTGATCATGCCCAAAAAGATTTTCGCGCCGCACAAAATACGATGAATGATGCCCGCAATCGCCTGGCAAGAGCGCATCAGGATCAGGAGGATCTGGCGGCTTATTCCAAAGACTACCGCATTCTGGAAGATCGCAAAATCATCGGTGACGACCACAGACTTGACTGGATGGAAGGACTGGATAAGCTGCGCCAGCAAAACCTGGTCATCGATTTTAGCTACAGTATCGCGCCGCAAAAAAACTACACGCCGCAACCCGCCATTGACAGCGGCAACTTCGACATTCACTACAGCGAAATGAAGCTGCAATTCGACTTGTTGCATGAAGGCCAGCTGTTGAACTTCTTCAATGCATTGCGCAACCAGATCTATGGCCAATACCAATTCGAAGGTTGTACCATGCAACGCACCCCTGCCCGTGATGAGGATGTGAACGTTGCCCTGTCCACCGCGACTCACATCAAGGCAGAATGCAGCGGCGGCTGGATCACGCTGAAGAACCGGAATGCGCAACCATGAGATCAACATTCATCATTGGCGTGTATGCCCTTGGAGTAATAGCTTCGACGCTCACCCACGCTGAAGAGCTTGGCCGCCTTTTTTTCACCCCGGAACAGCGCGCCCAACTGGACTACAGCTATGCAAGAGAAGCGCGACCGGGTGGCAACAACGACGGTGAGTTGATACTCAATGGTATTGTGCAAAAACATGGCGGCAAACGCACTGCCTGGATCAACGGTGTACCACAACAGGCCGGGAGCAGCGATGAAAGAACGCCGGAAAGCGTGTCGGTCGCAATTCCCGGCCAAAACAAATCGATCCAACTCAAAGTCGGACAACGCGTATTGCTGAGTCCACCCCTCGTCCCGGACACATCCAAAACCAATACATCCGGGCAAGATATGCCCAAGCCATAAATCATGTCAGCTAAATCCATTGCCACTTTCAGGTCTGCCCCCGGCAATCAGCGCGGCGCGGCGCTGATGGTCTTGCTGATCATCATGATAGTCGGTATGGCTGCGATTTTTGTCAGCTCGCTCAACAGCTCGGCGTTGCATATTACGCGCGACAAGGTTACTGCCGATGCTTTGACCAAGGCAAAGGAGGCACTGATTGGCCGCGCCGTAGCTGATCTCACCAGCCCCGGCAGCCTGCCTTGCCCGGATACCAATGACGATGGCTCCGCCGATTTATTTTCGGGCAACAATTGCCCCAGCTATATCGGCAGGCTTCCTTGGAAAACGTTGGGGCTGCCCGATTTACGCGACGGCTCTGGCGAACATTTGTGGTACGCGCTATCGCCGAATTTTCGAGACTACGTTTCGGTAAATCCCATCAATAGCAATAGCGTGGGGAATCTGACCGTCAGCGGCACCATCGCAGCAGCCAATGTTGTCGCCATCGTCTTTGCCGCAGGTCCGCCAGTGAGCGGGCAAAGCCGTTCTTTCAACCCCATAACGTGCGCGACCAGCAATACAACCATTGCAGAAAATTTATGCGCCACGAATTATCTGGAAGGCAGCAACCCTGCACTCAACACCGCAACCGCACCCAACTTGAACTACCAGTCCGCCGATTCCACTTCAACATTCAATGACCGCCTGATGATTATCAACGCGGGCGACATCATCCCTAGCGTTGAAATGCGCGTAGCCAAGGAATTGACCAATGCGTTCGCCAGTTACCTGGCCGCCAATGGCGAATACCCCAATCCGGCTAACTTCACTACTGCCTGCAGCGCCAACTCCACCACCAGTTGCCCCAGCGACTCAGCGCAATGCATAGGCAAAGTACCCGCAACAGAGATGAATTTATACGCGACTTTGCCGTGGTTCACGGATAACAAATGGTTCGATGTTATCTATTACACTGTCGGCACTAACCGCCTCGCTCCCGGTGCCGTCGCCGGCAACCACGGATGGGGTCGGAGAGGCAGATGGGGTGGCGGTGGCGGTGGCGGTGGCGGTAGTGCAAGCGGGAGTGGTACTGGTTGCTACGCTCCCACCCTGAGCGTTTCTGGTTCCAGTGCCAATGCCTTATTTCTTCTGCCCGGCACGCCACTTGGTGTTAACCGCACTGGCAGCATGAGTGCCGCCCCTCTCCCCAGTGGCAACCTGCCATCTTTTTTCGAAGACGTCGAGAACCAGAATCTTGATAATGTTTATGTCCTGCCGGGCGCCAGCTCAAATGATTCCTTGTATCTCTTGCCTTGAGTGAAATATGCGAACAATTTCCCCTGCAAAATTTAGCCCGCACGGTTTCACACTCATCGAATTAACCATCGTGCTGTTCGTCGTGGCTCTGTTGCTAGGGGGATTGTTGCCCACGCTCTCCAGTCAGGTCGAACAACGGCGCACCAGCGAGACCAGCAAACAGCTGGATGAAATCCAGCAAGCACTGATCGGCTATGCCATCATCAACGGGCGCCTGCCCTGCCCGGCCTCTTCGACCAGCAATGGTGTGGAAAGCCCTGCGGGTGGAGGTAACTGTGGCACTCCGAATTTTTACAATGGCTTTGTACCTGCCGCAACACTGGGACTCTCGGGAACGGACAGTGCAGGCTTTGCCGTGGATTCGTGGGGCAACCGCATCCACTATGCCGTTTCTTCATGGACCAGCATCAGTCCGGCTGTCAACAATGTATTTACCACGACGGCGGGAATGAGCACGGTCGGTATTTCAAATCCTCTGTCGCCCAATTTGCTGGTGTGCTCCACTGCCACCGGCATTGGCCCCTCAAGCTGCGCCGTTGGCACAGCACTCACCGCCAATGGTGTGCCGGCAATTATCTTCTCCACCGGGAAAAATGGCCCGCTTGGAAATGGCGCCGATGAACAGGCCAACCTCGACGGCAATGCAACATTCGTCAGCCATTCCCCCACTCCCGGCAGCGCCGCCAATGGCGAGTTCGACGATCTCGTCATTTGGCTATCACCCAATGTCCTGATCAACCGCATGGTGGCGGCAGGCAAATTACCTTAAGCGCGCCGCCAAGTCGTACCCGTTGCGCTATCTTCCAGTACGATTCCCGCTGCCAACAATTCTTTGCGGATGCGGTCTGCTTCGGCGAAATTTTTGGCTTGCTTGGCGGCGTTGCGCGCGGCGATTTGCGCGTTGATCACCGAATCATCCAGCCCACTCGCGACCTTACCGCCTTGCAAGAATTCAACCGGTTCGCGCTGCAACAAACCGAGCACATTGCCTAGCGCCTTGAGTTGTGATGCGGCTTCCAGCGACTGGCTGCGATTCACTTCATTCGCCAACTCAAACAATACCGCCATCGCTTCCGGTGTATTGAAATCATCATCCATCGCGGCTTTGAAACGTTGTGCATATAGTCCACTCCAATCGATCGGAGCTACTTCTACAGGCAGCACGACCTTCAGTGATGTATAGAGGCGGTTCAACGACTGCTTCGCATCATCCAGATGCATGTCGGAATAATTCAACGGGCTGCGGTAATGCGCGCGCAGGATGAAGAAACGCACTACCTCGGCATCATATTTCTTCAGCACCTCGCGGATCGTGAAAAAGTTGCCGAGCGACTTGGACATCTTCTCCTTGTCCACATTGACGAAACCGTTATGCATCCAGTAGTTCACGAAGCGACACTGGTGCGCGCCTTCGCTTTGGGCGATCTCGTTTTCGTGATGCGGGAACTGCAAGTCCGCGCCACCACCATGAATATCGAAATGCTTGCCGAGCAGCTTGGAGCCCATCGCCGAACATTCGATATGCCAGCCGGGGCGACCCTTGCCCCATGGCGAATCCCACTTCACTTCATCGGCTTCCAGCTCCTTGGCATGTTTCCATAGCACGAAGTCGAGCGGGTCATTTTTATTGTCGGTCACTTCGACGCGCTCGCCGGCGCGCAAATCTTCTAGCGACTTGCCGGACAACTTTCCATAGCCGTCAAACTTGCGCACCGCGAAATTCACATCGCCATCTGCTGCCCGGTAAGCCAGCCCGTTTTGTTCGAGACGCGAAATCATCTCCAGCATCTCCGGTACATATTGCGTGGCGCGGGGCTCATGATCAGGACGCTGCACGCCCAGCGCATCGGCATCCTCGTGCATCGCATCGATGAAGCGCTGCGTCAGCGCGTGGATAGATTCGCCGTTCTCCGCGGCGCGCTTGATGATCTTGTCGTCGATGTCAGTGACGTTGCGCACATAAGTCACGTCGTAGCCGCTTGCCTTGAGCCAGCGGTATACCATGTCGAACACCACCAGCACGCGCGCATGGCCGAGGTGGCAATAGTCGTACACGGTCATGCCGCACACATACATGCCGACCTTGCCCGGCACGATCGGTACAAACTCCTGCTTGTCACGCGCCAGCGTGTTGTATATTTTTAGCATTATGGCTCCGTTGCGAGGGGATGAAAGGCACGTGCCACATAGGCGATGACGTCTTCCACTTGTTGTTCCGACAATATCGATTTCCACGCCGGCATGGAAGTACCGGTTAAGCCCTCGCGGATCACGGTTCTTAAGCGTGTCCGGGTCATGCTATCCATGACTGGAGACTTGGTCAAATCACGCGGATGCGGCTCCATGAAGCTGCCGATCCAGTTGCGCGCAGTGCCATCGGCTGCATGGCAGAAGGCGCAGTTTTGCTGAAACAGCACTTCGCCACGCAGCTGGCTTTCAGTCAGCCCTTCCAGTTTGGGAGCTTGATCGTGCAAATGATAAGGGGTTGCGCTGGACATGGCATCCACAGGCTTTTCGGTTTTAGGTGGAGGTGGGTAATCTCCAGGAGAAAACTGGTTGCGTGGATAGGATACGGGACGCGATTCCCAATGCATGCCCTCATCATTTACCCGAGCGCGGTCGTGGCAACTCACGCAGGAGGTCATGAACAGCCGTTTTCCGTCTGCCTGTTGCGGGGTGAGCTGCTCCCACGGGGTGTCCAAAGCCAGTTTGCCAGTGGCAAAGGGGAAAGCGGCGGCGTATCGCTCGTGATTGAACCAACCGTTTGCCTCGGTATGATAATGCGTGTTTTCCGCTTTCGCGATCATGAACTCCTGCCGCACAAAATCCGTTACCGCAGCGATCTCATTGGGCTGCAAAACGCTGGCGAAACCCATCATGGCTGTGCCTGAACGACCGGACTGGATGGATTGCAGCATGCGCTCCCGGCTTAGCGAGTTAGGCAAGACGCTGGTGAAATCTACCGGCTTGGGATTGAGCAAAGTGGCAGCCAGTGTCTTTGCGTTGCCGGAATAACCGTGGCAGTAATAACAGCGGAAATTATATATACGCCGTCCCAACTCCAAATCTCCGGCAGCTGCAATACTGCCCGCCGCCAATACCTGACTTTGCGCTTGGGTGCTTTCCCCATTCGAGTGCGGTGCGGACTTGGAACATCCCCCCAGCGCGGCCATGGCCGCAGCCAGCAGAACGAACCTTTTCATTTATCCTTGCTTCCCTTTACTGCGCCGGGGTATTCCCTGGGGTATTCACTTGGGGTGCGTTGATGAAATGCTGAAACACGAACTCGGCTACGTCGGCGATTTCCTGATTGTTTAATACCTTGCCCCATGCCGGCATATTAGTGCCGAGTCGGCCATTGGTAATGGCCTCGAACAGGACGGGCCGATTCAATTTTTGCCGAGATGTCTCAAGCAGGAAATTACGCGGTTGCGGTGTAATGAAATATGCGCGCGGGCCGTTTCCATCCCCGTTTACCCCATGACAAGTGAAACAGTTACTCATGAAAAAGGCTCCGCCCTTGGCTGGATCGCCCTTGAGCCCCAGCGGCATAGGCAGCGACATGTAGTCAGCTAACCCAGACTGTGTATCAAGATTGCTAAGCGCAACAATAGCTGGAGCGGACTTCACAACAACTTTGGCAGGCTCCGCAGCAAAAACGAATATCCAAAGTGCCGCAGCACAAGCAACCAGCACTGTCGCGATCACTACTTTCTTCATGACTATTTGTTCGGGTTGGAGTCGGACATGAATGCTTCGCGGATAAAATCGGCCATCGCTTCTATATCGCTTTTATTAAACTGGGCACCATAACCCTTCATTGCAGTGCCAGGGCGCCCGTTAGTGATAGAAGCGATCATACGCTTGCGTGTCAACTCGGCCGCAGCTTCAGGGGTGGTGAAATTTCGCGGCGGCGGCTGCATTCTTCCCGTTGTTGCACGTGCACCCGTCTCACCGTGGCACATTGCACAATTCTGCATGTATAACACACCACCACGGCTTGCCAGAAGCTTGCTATCTGGTGCCGCATGCACTGTGGCGTTGTTGCCCAGCTTCATGAACGTCTTGCGCACATAATCCACCACCCCCTCAATTTCCGGCCCGCTCAACTCGGAACCCCATGCAATCATGGCAGTGCCGGGGCGACCGTGAGTAACCGAGTAGATCATACGCTCGCGCGTCAATTCGATAGCGGCCTCGGGGGTAGTGTAATTCCTTGGCGGCGGATCCAATCCTTCCCTTGCACGACTTTGACCATCCCCCTTGTCACCGTGACATACCGAACAGTAATTATGGAAAATATACGCACCTGGGCGTGTCACACCAGGAACATAGGTATGATGCTCACCAGCCATCACACTACCCGCAGATCCCAGCAGCAAAAATGCCAACAACCATCCTGCCAAATGTATCCCTGTTTTATTGTTTCCTCTTGCCAAAGCTTGATCGAAGTACATATGCATAATATATTTGAGACTCCATATTGATTCAAGACAAAATGACGCATCAGTTATGATAGTTAAGAAACTTTTATAATACATATCATGCAATCCGATGCCTGAAAAATAAAAAATGGTATCATGCTCATTCGCACTATAGCAAATGCTTGGGTAGCCCGCAGTCCCCAATGTAACCGTACTACTACTTGCGCGAATCTCAATTTTGCGTGTATTCTTAAATTTTTGTAAATTAAAATCTGCGTATTTTGTAAATTAAAATCTGCGTAAACTCCCAACAGGAATGAAAATGACAAAACGATCCTTGGTATTTTTTTTCGCAGCCGCCCTTGCCTTGGGTGGCTGCACGATGTCCGCACCAAAATCGACAGTGGCTGATAACAAGGTGGCAGATCAACTAACATTCCCGCCACCTCCTGACGAGGCACGTTTCTATTTCGAACGTTCGATACACAGCAGCTCGGACGTGATGCCGGATTCGGAAACCGACAGACTGAGGCGCACACTGACCGGGGAACGCATGAAGGGTGAAGGGCTCACCAAACCTTATAGCGTCGCGGTGCACCATGGCCGTGTATTCGTGGGAGATACGGTGCGCCGCCTCGTAGAGGTGTATGACTTCCCCGGACAAAAGTATTTCAAGATCGGCGAAGATGAAGACGAAGAAGGTCACGGCAAGTTAGGCATGCCGATGGGGCTTGATGTGGACAAGCAGGGCACTCTTTATGTGTTCGATGGCAAGGTCAAGCAAATCATGGTATACAGCCGGGACGGCAAATACCTGCGGGCTATCGGAGATCCCGATAAATTCGTCCGCCCAGCCGGGATTGCCGTTAACGCCGAAGGAACCCGCATTTACGCGGTGGACATCGGTGGCAGCAGTTCAAATGAACATAAGGTAATGGTATTCGACGCAATAACTGGCGAGCATCTGTTCGATATTGGCAAACGCGGCACCGAGAAGGGTGAGTTTAACCTGCCGCGTGATACGGTGGTCGCTCCTGACGGCTCTATATATGTTGTGGACGGGGGTAACTTCCGCGTTCAGAAATTTGATGCTGACGGCAAGTTCATTAACACCTTCGGTGCTATCGGTCGTCAGCAGGGGCAATTCTCCCGGCCCAAGGAGGCCGCAGTAGATCCCTCCGGAAATGTCTACGTGGTAGATGCAGCATTCGGCAATTTCCAGATATTCAACCCTGCAGGGGAACTGCTTCTCGCCATAGGTAACCGCTCAAACTACGACGGCCCAGCCAGATTTTCGCTCCCAGCCGGAATCGCTGTAGATGGCGATGGGCGAGTGTACGTAGTAGACCAATACTTCCGTAAAGTTGACATTTTCCGTCCCGCCGCCCTTGCTGAAGAAGATGGTTATATCGGCAAAAATGCATTGGGTAAGAATGTAGCCAACTTGGCGCCCTCCGAACTCATTAAGTCCGAACCCAGCAAGTAAGTTAATTTTGTATTTTTAGATTAATGCAAAAGCTTCCGGGGTTCCTTCACCCGGGGCTGCTGCCTTTTGAAGCATGATTGGGTTTAATCTAGTAATCGATTTCAATAACCAACCTTCCGACAAACCGTAAAATCACAGGACGAACAGCTTATAAACCGGCACTTCCCCAAGCTCTTAAGAGCCTGATAAGGTATCTCCTGCCGCAAGCATTCAATCCACTCTCCTATTATTTAAACTGGAATTAGCAAGAGCTTTCAATGAAAAGCGGAAGCACACCTTTCCAACCCTACCTGCAAATCGCCTTATTGTTGCTGGCCGTCCTCGCTTTATATGCAGGGTCGTTATCCGCACCGCTTGTTTTCGATGACTATTCTTTTTTTGCTTCCCCCGAAAACCTCTCGTTATACGGCCATACTTATTTCAGCCTAACCCTGCGCTGGCTACCTTATTCCTCCTTAATCTGGACAACCGAGTGGTTGGGCCCTGATATTTTTTGGCTCAGGCTGGGCAATGTATTGTTGCATGCAGCCAATGCGATCATTTTGTTTTTCTTCTTGCGCCGGCTTTTTCAAA
>JANXXX010000172.1 GCA_025350405.1 Gallionella sp. | reverse complement strand
TGGCGGGAACTTTAACAGAAAAGCGACAAATCCGCCGTTCCAATGTTACATCTGGTAACTCAAACCCAAGTAAAACGTTCGGCCCGGCAAGGTGTAGGCATTGTATTTACCCTGCGTAAACTGGCTGCTCACCGCATAGTTGAAATACTTTCGGTCAAACAGATTGTTTACTGCAAAGTTCAGCTGCAACGCGCCGTTTTGCTGCACCAGTTTGAGATCGGTCAGCGAATACGCCGGTATCTTCAGCCCCAACGTGTTTGCTTCATCATTCTCCATGTACTGGGAACCAACATAGTTCCAGGCTGCATTCAGCCGCGTCGCCTCACTAAACGCCCATGACGCACCCAGATTGGCTTTTTGTGCGGGAACCAACGGCACGTGTTTGCCTGCGATGTTTACATTGGTCTGCGTAAATACGCTACCCGGCAGCACGCCCGAATTGAAACGGGCATCGGTATAGGTATAGGCCGCATTCAACACTGCCTGCGGCAACACCTGCCATTTCCCTTCCAGTTCCATCCCCTGACGACGAGACGGTGGCAGATTGGTATTCCCCACGCCGGTGCTGAACGGGTCGAGATGGATCTCGTCCTTCACATTGTTGCGGAACACGGCAGCACGCCAATTTACGTCCTGCACCCGTCTATCCGTCCAGAATTCTAGGCCATCCACTGTTTGCGGACGCAGGAACTGGAACTGGTTGGTATAGGTCGGACCGGATTCATATATCTCGTCCACGTTGGCAAAACGGAAGCTGCGCCCGACTTTGCCGTTGAATGCCAAACCCGTATCGAGCTGATGTCGCAAACCCAATTCGTATGCATTCTTTGATGCCGAGAACGAACCGGCCGGGGCAGCGGACCCAAAAGATGCACCGGGCGCGGTAGCGTCATATGTATCCGTGCCATTCATCGATATACGCTCATTGCGATATCCGGCCAGCAGAGTAGTCGCGCTGGAAAAATGCGTGGTGTTCTGCAAATACCAGGCATCGTTATGCTGGCTCATACCGATGCGATTGATGGGTTGGCCTATATTGGCTACTGCATTCGAAATGCGCTGAACGTAATCCCATCGATGCACATCCACACCGATCACCAGAGAACTATCGCCGCCCAACCCATGCGGAACCCGTACACGCGGCGTTAACGAATTCACGGTCAAATCGCCATCCCTGTAGGCAGGAAAGCCGCCAAAGTCGAAATATGATTTCTGGTTCTTGCTACGATGAGCGACGCCAATGTTGATGTCCGCACCTGCCAGATTTTGCTGCCATTCCAATGCAAGCTGACTTCCATCCCGGCTGGCATAATCCAGAGGCGTAGTGGCGCCGCGCGGATCACTGCTCACCTGATCGATGCCGGCCGCAGGTTGTACCGTGCGCGCCCCGGGTAGCCGGATGGTCTGCCTGTCCATACCCAGCTTGAGGGCCAGCTCGCCCGCCTCGCCCAACCAGCGGAAGTTGGCCTGTGCATTGGTTTGATCGTTGCGGTTGTTGGCCCGGTAGCCATCAGAACTGAACTTGCTGGCAGTCAAATCGGCTCCTGCCACACCGCTAAAATAGCCTCCTCTTGCCTGCACTTCCTGAGTACCGTAGCTGCCTCCGCGAACGCTGAGCGATCCATTGCCGCCCGGCTTCGAAGGTGTCCTGGTAATGATATTGATGACACCGCTGCTGGCGCCGTCGCCGTACAAAACCGCGCCGCTGCCGCGCATGATTTCTATGCGCTCGATGGATGCAAACGGAATCGCAGCCCACTGCACGCCGGACAAGTCTGGATCGGTGATGCTTCGACCGTCCAGCAGGATCAGGGTATTCTGCCCTGCCGCGGCGCCAAAGCCACGCATGTCTGCCGCGGCTGACGCAGCGTTGTTACCGAAATAATCCCGAGTCGATACGCCCGCCTGCATGGAAAGCAGTTCCGGCAAGGTACGCGCGCTGCTGTGTTGAATATCCTCGCTCGTGATCACCGTCATGTTGACCGGCTTGTCGGAAGATTTGTCCTTGAAGCGGGTAGCAGTCACGACCACCTCGTCCAGACTGTCCGTTGCGGCATAAGCAAAAGGCGTGACAGCACAGAGCAGTGCGGCCAGGAGTTGTTTCTGTTTCATGTGAATTTCCTAATTTACGTTCCAAGCGTCCCCGTTGGAACATTGAACAAAATCAGGAAAGCGGCGGGAAACAAGAATGAACCTTGAAGCATGGCATTCATGCGCCCCACGCGCATATCCTGAACCTCGCTCAAGGCCGGTATCCGGGCTCACAAGTCTTGATTTGCCTCCTTCCCATGATTACTCACAGTGGCTAATTGGCAAATCCACACTTGCTTACCGTTGCGGGGGCAGCACAGGCTTTGGAGTTAATACTTCCTTACCTGTTTCCCGTTTAACTGAAAGGTTCACACCTTTCTGCACCTTGAAGCAGGAATGATTTTACCAGAACTTACGCACAAGAATTCCAAAACACTTGCAAAACATTCTGTTACCGATTGACTTAACAGGCTTTTTAAATTTATAG
>JANXXX010000166.1 GCA_025350405.1 Gallionella sp. | reverse complement strand
CTGGGGCAATCATCCGCTGTGGGATTTCATCGCGTCTGCATTCGATTCCGAGGAAGAGCAAACCAAGTTGCAACGATTCAATCCTGCCCGGTTGCCGGAAGATGAACGGCTGTTCGTGCATGGACTGGGCGGCATCACCTCTTTCATGGCAAGCCGCGGCATCGAGGACTTGGGCGAAGGGGTCGGCGAATACTTGCAACAGGCGAAGAAATACCACGTCATCCGCTCCGGCTTCAAGCATGACGGGATGGAGCGCTATGTCGGGCGCAAGGTTAAGGCCAAGAACCGCCGCTACAACACGGTAAACAACGTACAACCGCTTCCATCCGATCTAACCAAAACAGAAGCTGCCGCCGTTGCGTATCAACAATCCAAGGATGGCGAAAATGAAGACGCCTGATCGTGAACAAGCTGCCCCAGCTCAACAAATCCAAGCCGTTGATTTCCTCCTACCGCGCAAAACTGTTGAAAAAATGTCCGGCCTGAGCAGAGCAACAATTTACCGTATGATAAAATCAGGAAAGTTTCCTAGGCCTTTATCTATCGGCACGGGATCAGTGCGCTGGCGGCAATCAGAGGTGATTGCTTGGCAACAGTCTCTTAGCCCAAGTTCCTAACAGTTGGCAATTGGGGTAAGCATTGAATAGCTGGGGGTGTAGTTGGGGGTATCTGTAAAACAGGATTTTTTTTGATGTAGCATTCATGCGGCTTTCGAGCTACTTTTCGACTGACACAGCCCAATCAGCGTTGAGCTTATTCGGCGCGAACCAGCAGCACTGGAACCTTCGCCCCACGCACCACACCTTCCGCGACACTACCCAACAGCAACCGGCTTAAACCGGAACGCCCATGAGTGCCGATAACGATCAGGTCGGCCTTCCAGGTCAGCGCTTCATCGTCAATCACATTGGCAACACGTTCACCGGTCACATCAAGCAGCGCAGTTTCCGCCGTCATGCCTGAGCGCCGCACCGTTTCTGCGGCTTGAGCGAGCGCGCGCTCACCGGTCTTGCGCACTGCGTCCTGTAGCGCGGCATGGTCGATAAAAGCATAACCCTCTGTATCCAGCGGGTAGACTGCCTCAAGCACATAAAGCAAACGCAATTGCGCCTTGCCAGCCGCCGCCAGCTTGATGGCCTCCTGCAACGCACGTTCTGAAGTCGCACTACCATCGATTGGAACCAGAATGCGTTGATACATGATTACCCCCGTTTTTCCTGCTCGACGCGCAGGCCCGCTTTAATTCTATTCCTCTTTTAAGGTTGAGTGGGTTTTACAGCTTGCGGCCCAGCCCACTGTTCGCACTTCTCACGGATTGCTATCGAAATTGCCATACCGAAAGAGTCTGGTTATTTGAAAAATTTTAGAATTTTCATTTCCTATTACCAAGACTGAGGAGAGAATTTTTGCCTGTTTTGAAAAACAGCCCGGCACATCTACGTGCTTTCATATTAGCTCCCAAACCAATATCTGAGCCGTTCCCAACCCTCTATCAGGCACTATTGCGGACTGCTGGCATGGTATGTGCATACATCTCCAATGCCGATTCAACTCATCTGCGATGCAGCAAATTATTGGAGATTGTCATGCTTAAGTTATGTGTCTATTACCACGGCGTGTTGCGCTACACCATTGTAGCGAACATGGAAAAAGCCCAGTCGCTACGCAACAAAGGATTTTATGTTGTAGCGGAACCCGTTGTTTGAACAGTTTCAAATTCGGTATATGCGTTTCAAACGACACACATGGAGATGGAACGTCTACAACTTCTGATTTTTATCCGGCACCGCTTATGTTGCGAACGTGCATAGGCTTGCTTGCTTGTTCACTTTCTCTGACGGCACAGGCCACACAACCCGAATCGCCCCAGTTGGATTTATTCTCCATCCAGCTCAATCACACTGCTACCGGCTTACAAAGTTCATACCGGTTTGACGCTACCGTGGCAAGCACCGCATCCAACAACCTGGTATTCAGCAAAACATCGCTACCCACTATCTCCGAATTGAAAAAGGGACAATTCTGGATAACAAGCATCCGCTGGCACTTAACGGCTGATGACAACCGTGCCTCGCTCTCACCCCTGCTTCGTTTCGAATCGAAAAAGAGTCTAATAGAATTCCGGCCTTTGCAGCGCTCGCTCTGGATGACGTGGCACTTTGGATGACGTGGTGGCAAGCTCTTTAATACTCAAGGCGCTCCTGCTTAATTTCATACGAATAGTGTGAATATTTAAGAGGGCTGCCGAATCTCAGTCGGCAGTGGTTGCCTTGCTTTCTTCCTGGCGGTGTCGGCTTTGCTCTTCCATCACCAGTAGCGACAATTCTTTTTTTAGATCGTTGAATTCCGCTGAACTTGGGTCGCGCGGGTGCGGCATGGCGACGCTGACATTCTTTTTGATCTTGCCGGGACGATAGGTCATCACGACGATGCGGTCGGCAAGGTAGATGGACTCTTCGATGCTGTGGGTGACGAAGATGATGGTCTTCTTGAACTCCATCCAGATGCGCAGCAGCTCGTCCTGAAGATTGCGCCGGGTGAGCGAGTCCAGCGCGCCGAACGGCTCGTCCATCAGCATGATAGGCGAATCAAGCGCCAGCACGCGGGCAATGGCGACGCGCTGACGCATGCCGCCGGACAGGTCTTTCGGGTAACGGTCGCGGAAGTCCTGCAAGTTCAGCATTTTCAGCAGCGCCCCCACTTTCTCCTTGATCTGCGCCTTGGACTGTTTCTGAATCTCGAGGCCGAAGGCGATGTTCTTCTCCACCGTCATCCACGGAAACAGTGCATATTCCTGGAACACCATGCCGCGATCCGGCCCGGGCTGCTGCACCGGGTTGCCATCGACGAGAACCTCGCCCGTGGTGGGCAACGAGAATCCGGCAACGGCATTGAGCAGCGTCGATTTGCCACAACCGGAAGGCCCGAGCAGGCAGATGAATTCTCCAGCAGCTATGCTCAGGTTGATATCGTCCAGAGCCACCACTTCGCGGTCACCGCTGCTGAATACCTTGCTGACATTGCTGATCTGGATGTGTGGCTGCATGGTCATTTGCTTTCTATGCCGCGATGCCACTTGAGCAGATAATTGTTGAGGCGGTTCATACCGGTGTCGATGGCCAGCCCGAGCAGGCCGATACTGAACATGCCGGCAATGATCTTGTCCGACCAGAAGAACTCGCGCGCTTCCAAAATGCGGTAGCCGAGGCCATTGTTGACGGCGATCATTTCCGCGACGATCACCACGATAAACGCAGTGCCGACCCCGATGCGCGCACCGGTCAAAATGTAGGGTGTGGCGGCTGGCAGGATCACGCGCAAAAACATCGTGGCCTGGTTCGCACCCAGGCTGCGCGCGGCGCGGATGTAGATGCCATCGACATGGCGCACACCGGCGATGGTGTTCATCAGGATAGGAAAAAATGCGCCGATGACGATCAGAAATATTGCCGGCGGATTGCCCAGACCAAACCACAGGATGGACAGCGGAATAAAAGCAATCGGCGGAATCGGCCGCAGCACCTGGATCAGCGGATTGAACAATTTGTAGATGCGATCGTTCGCACCCATCATCAGGCCCAGCGGCAATGCCAGTGCAGCGCCGACAAGAAAACCTACCACTACGCGATAGAGGCTGGAGTAGGCATCACGGATCAGCTCGCCGGAAAAAATCCATGCAAGATAACCCGACTTTGCCGGATCGTAAGCCTCCATCGGCATCAGGTACTCCCACCATTTCGCCAACACCGCAGTGGGTGTCGGCAGAATCTGCGGATTGACGATTGCATGCGACGACAGCCATTGCCACACTGCCAGCACCACGAGCGGCACCAGAAAACCTTGCAGGTTGCCGACTATTTTTTCCCGTAAGGAATTTTTCACCTGTGCATGCGCCGACTTACTTGACCTTCAATTCCTTCTTCGCCTTGTCGAGCAGATCGAGGCGCACCCAATCCTTCGCCTGCGGCGTATTGCTCATTTTGCCGACGCCGTATTGCTTCATCAGGTCGGCGGTCACCTGAACGTGATCGAGGGTGACGTCATAAGTGAATGAGGCGTTGCTCATCGCATCCTGATAATCTTCACTGCTGATCTGGTTCTTGAACATCTGCTCGCGCACATATTTCTCTGCCAGCTTGGGGTCGTTCTGGAAAGTCCGGGTCGCTTCCACAAACAGCTTGAGCACACGTTCGGCTACATCTTTTTTCTCGTTATACATCTTCTCGGTCATCACCAGCGCGCGCACCGGCTCGCCCAGTGGAGTATCGTAGGGCTTCAGCACTTCCACTCCGTAGCCCTTGTTGATCGCCTGGGAAGACTGCGGCTCGGACTGGCACATCGCGTCGATATTCTTTTGCATCAGCGCCTGGTTCAGGTCGGCGAACGGCATGAAGAAAATCTGCACGTCCTTGCCCGGCTGGTCGGACCAAGTCAGGTTGTACTTGGCAAGCTCGGCAGCAAGCAGCAGTTCTTGCGCACCACCGCGCGCCACGCCGACCCTCTTGCCCTTGAGGTCAGCCACCGACTTGATGTTCAAATCAGGGCGGGCAACGATGCGCGCGCCGCCCTTGGCAAAGCCTGCCACAACGTAAATCGGCACGCCGCTGGAGCGCCCGGCCACAGCCGCATCCAGCGCGCTCGCCGCGATGTCGATCTCACCGGCGATCACAGCCGGCAGAATGTCGAGACCTTTGGCGAATACGCGCTCTTCGATCTGCAAGTTGTATTTGGATGCAATCTCCTTCATGTAGGAAACCGCCCCGTAATGAGCGAACTTGAGGTTGCCCAACCTGACCACATCCGGCGCAGCCTGCACGCCGAGTGTGAAAAACAACGTGCATGCCAGCAGAAATAATTTTGAAAATTTCATGAGAACCCCCAGAAGAATCTTAAAAGTTGAATTTGAAAAACAGAACTTGCAACAAAAGCGCGTCGCGCCACCAGAATAGATTATACCTTCAGCCTTCACTGCTGCCCTACGCTGGTTTGGCACGCACATACTGCACCGGCCACGGCACATCAACGCCCAATTTGCGCGCCGCATGCAGCGGCCAGTATGGGTCGCGCAGCAGTTCGCGGGCAAGGAAGACCGCGTCGGCCGATCCGGTCGCCACGATCTGCTCGGCCTGCTCCGGCTCGGTAATGAGGCCGACAGCACCGACGGCGATCCCCAGCTCTTTCCGAATGGCAGTAGCGAAAGGAGTTTGAAAACCTGGTCCGACCGGAATCTTTGCATCCGGCGTCATGCCGCCACTGGAGCAGTCGATCAGGTCTACGCCCGCCTCTTTCAGCCAGCGGCAAAATTGCAACGACTGTGGCAAATCCCAGCCGCCCTCTACCCAGTCGGTCGCGGAGATGCGCACGAACAACGGCAGATGCTTCGGCCACACCGCGCGCACGGCACGCGCCACGCGCAACGGCAGACGAGCTCGATTTTCCAGACTGCCGCCGTAAGCGTCGTTGCGGAGATTGCTGAGCGGCGACAGGAATTGGTGCAGCAGATAGCCGTGAGCCATGTGGATCTCCACCACCTTGAAACCGGCGTCCAGACTGCGCTTGGCGGCAGTGGAAAATGCAGATACGACCTCATCCAGTTCCGCCACGGCCAACTCGCGTGGCTGCGGAGAGTCTGGCGAGAACGGGATGGCACTCGGTGCGACCACTTGCCAGCCGCCGTTCCCCGGCACCAGCGGGCTGCGGCTGAGCCAGGGCGCATCAGTGGAAGCCTTGCGTCCGGCATGGGCCAGCTGGATCGCGGGTACAGCGCCCTGCTCGGCGATGAAATGTGCGATCGGCGCCAGCGCCTCGGCATGGCGGTCCGACCACAGACCCAGATCGTAAGGAGAGATGCGTCCCTCGGGTACGACTGCGGTGGCCTCCACCATCACCAGGCCGGCTCCACCAACGGCACGGCCACCTAAGTGAACCAAGTGCCAGGGCTGGGCCATGCCGTCCTGCGCCGAGTACTGGCACATCGGGGAAACAAAGATCCGGTTTTTAAATTCCAAATCGCGCAACTTGAAGCGCGAGAACAGCTTGCTCATTGATGTACTCCTGAAGTTGTTTTCATAGGCGGAAAGATATTACCCCCGGTTCCTATGCTTGTCGAAAAAGGGTACCATACACCTCGCATTTGAAACTTTAACCGTTCTTCGCTAGTCTTACCCGAGCTGTTGAGTTAACGCATAACTTTAAGGAGATTTTTTCATGGCATTCGAATATCAACCCGCAACGCAAATCGGCGCAGTCGCAGGTACGCAAAACAAGGTGTTGCGCAACACCTACATGATGTTGGCACTGACCATGATTCCGACGCTGATCGGCGCGTTCATCGGCATGGCGACCAATTTCTCTTTCATGGCGCAGCATCCTATCGTCTTTTCGCTGCTGATGTTCGCCGTGATGATGGGCCTGATGTTCGGCGTTAGCGCGCTGCGCAACAGCGTGTGGGGCATCGTCGCCTTGCTGGGCTTCACCTTCATCGCCGGGTTCTTCCTCGGCCCGATCCTGCAAGTGGCGCTGCACCTGAAAAACGGCGCGCAACTGGTCGGCATGGCGGCGGGCGGCACCGGCATCATCTTCGGCAGCCTGGCGACACTGGCGACCGTCACCAAAAAAGATTTCAGCTTCATGGGCAAGTTCCTGTTCATCGGCGTGATCCTGCTGATCGTCGCTTCGCTGGCCAACATGTTCTTCCAGGTACCCGCTCTGGCACTGACCCTCTCCGCGATTGCGGTGCTGATCTTCTCGGCCTACATCCTGTATGACATCAGCCAGATCGTGAATGGCGGCGAGACCAACTATGTGATGGCGACGATGGGTTTGTATCTTGACATCTATAACATCTTCGTCAACTTGCTGAGCCTGCTGATGGCGTTAAGCGGCGAGAAAGATTGACGGAACGTGTTTCAACGAAAAGGCGGCCATTCGGTCGCCTTTTTTATTGGCTAGCACATTCGTGTCTACACCTTGCATACCATTATCCAAATGTAGATAATGCGCACCCGGGGATAAGGCAGCCTCCCCGCTTCAAGACATCTCAGCGTCCAAGGCCTGCTCTTGATTGGATATATCCAAGGAGGAGTCATGGACACTTCGCAGCAGAAAATTTCCGCCAACACACAACCCCCTGCGCAGGTCACGCTGGCGCAGGCTTTCTGGTATTGGCTCAAACTGGGCTTCATCAGCTTCGGCGGGCCGGCGGGACAAATCTCCATCATGCACCAGGACTTGGTCGAACGTAAGCGCTGGATATCTGAACAGCGTTTTCTACACGCGCTCAACTATTGCATGGTGCTACCCGGCCCGGAAGCACAGCAGCTCGCCACCTACATCGGCTGGCTGATGCACCGCACCTGGGGCGGCATCATCGCCGGAACACTGTTCGTGCTACCTTCGCTGTTCATCCTGATCGCGCTGTCGTGGATCTATATCGCCTTCGGTGATGTGCCGCTGGTGGCCGGATTGTTTTACGGCATCAAACCGGCGGTGACCGCCATCGTGGTACAGGCGGCCCATCGCATCGGCTCGCGCGCGCTCAAAAATAATTTGCTCTGGGCGATTGCAGCAGCGGCGTTTGTCGCTATCTTCGCGCTGAACATTCCGTTCCCGGCCATCGTCGCCGGAGCTGCATTGATCGGTTATGTGGGCGGACGCGTTGCCCCTGACAAATTCGAGGCTGGGGGCGGACACGGAAAGGCAAACAAATCTTACGGCCCGGCGTTGATCGACGACCACATGCCGACACCGCAACATGCGCTGTTCCGCTGGTCTGGGCTGGTTAAGGTGGCGGTGATTGGTATCTTGTTATGGCTGCTGCCGATGGCATTGCTGACGGCAAACTACGGATGGGATCACACGCTGACACAGATGGGCTGGTTCTTTACCAAGGCCGCGCTGCTGACCTTCGGCGGGGCTTATGCCGTATTGCCCTACGTCTACCAAGGCGCGGTCGGGCACTATGGATGGCTCACGCCGACGCAGATGATAGACGGCCTGGCACTCGGTGAGACCACGCCTGGGCCGCTGATCATGGTGGTGGCCTTCGTCGGTTTCGTCGGCGGCTATGTAAAAGCGCTGTTCGGGCCGGACATGCTGTTCATGGCAGGCGCGATGGCGGCGGTATTGGTGACATGGTTCACCTTCCTGCCTTCTTTCATTTTTATTCTTGCCGGTGGGCCTATGGTGGAATCCACGCACGGCGACCTCAAGTTCACCGCACCGTTGACCGCGATCACGACGGCGGTGGTGGGCGTCATCCTGAATCTGGCGATATTTTTCGGCTATCACGTACTCTGGCCGAAAGGCTACGCAGGTAAATTTGACTGGGTGTCGGCCTTGATTGCGCTGGCTGCGGCCATCGCGCTATTGCGCTTCAAGCGCAACGTCATCGAAGTCATCGCAGCCTGCGCCGTGATCGGACTCATTCTAAAAACCATCCTGTGAGGTGACACCATGAAATGGATTACGCGCGAACGCCCGAAGATCGACCGCATCGCCTGCCCGTGGCTGATCACGAGGTTCATCGACAAGGAGCCGGAATTTCTCTACGTCCCCGCTGGCGATGTATTGCGAGTCAGCATGGAAACAGGTGCGACCCCCTACGATATTCCCGGCGTGGCACTGTCCCACGAGGGCGCATTATGCAGCTTCGATACCTTTCTCAAAAAGTATGGATTAACCGACCCGGCCTTGCAAGACCTGGCGGTCATCGTACGCGGAGCGGATACCGACTGCCTCGACTTGGCTCCGCAGTGCGCCGGGTTGTTGGCAATCTCGTTAGGCTTGTCGCGTAATTTTACCGATGACCACGAAATGCTGAGTCATGGCCTGGTGATATACGATGCGCTCTATGCGTGGTGCCGCCATGCGAGAGGCGAGACACATTCATGGAACTATTAGCACGCGAGCCTGCCGCTTGTTTCCTGCGTTTCCATGGTTGGACAGAGTATCCCGCAACAATCCGATACGACTGCGCCATCGCCTGATTCACACATTCTGCTTTGTAATATGCCCCCATACAGGCTGCCAACAAAAAATTTAGGTAATTAGGGCGAAACGTAACCAAAATAGATAGTCAGGAAGAGTTTGAAAATATTTTCCTGACGATGATTGTAACGGTATTCGATTTCTTTCAGATACATTGGAAAATGATACCTCGATACGCCCCGATAGTTATAC
>JANXXX010000068.1 GCA_025350405.1 Gallionella sp. | reverse complement strand
GTCCAGCGTGAGTAAGATGAAGAAGAAAACCCCGGCGAGAAGTCTGCTGGGGGTGAAAAAAGTGAAAACAGATCAGTTTTTTAACAATTCGGGCGCGCCTGAATAGTTTCCGCTTCATGCGGATACTTGTTCGGCGCTTCCTTAACATTAACATCAGATTCGCAATGGCGCTTTCAAACAAAAGAAAGCCAGCATTATCGCTGAAACATTACTCTGGAATGGGAGGGTACTCAATGAAACGTTGTATTATCAATTCCGTATTGGCCTTGTGGATGGCCTTGTCTGTAACCGCCCATGCCGAATCTGTCGTGCTGGCCGTACCCGGTCCGGGTCCTTTGTCTTACCTGCCTATCTATCTCGCCAAGGCTATCGGAGCTGACCGTGACGAAGGACTGGAACTCAAGCTGCGTTATTTTTCCAACGGTCCTTTGGCGATGCGCGACCTGATGAACAACAACAGCGATTTCCTGTCAATCGGCCTGCCCGCCATCGCCGCCGGTCGCGCGGATGGCTTGCCCATCGTCGCCATCGGCCAACTCAGCCAGTCGGCGATGTTCGTATTTCTGTTGCGCAGTGGCCTCAAAAATGAGGTGCGCAGCATCGCGCAGCTCAAGGGCAAGCATATCGGGACAGCGCAAGGCATAGCCTCCAACACCAGCACGCAACGTTCCCAGGGATACATGCTGACGGACTTTCTCCTGCAACGTGCCGGACTCAAAATCAGCGACGTGCAATTCGTCTCGGCCGGACAAAGCCGCGAGGCGCAAGCTGCCGCACTGGCCAGCGGGACTGTCGATGCACTGATGGGAGATGAACCTTTTGCCTCGGAACTGGTGGAAAAAGGCATAGCCGTCAGACTGGCGGATTTGTATCCCCCGAAACAAAGCCGCGAGCTGATCGGCGGACCGCTCATACACGCCGCTTTGGCCACCCGCAAAGAAGTATATACGCAACATCCGGAGACAGTGAGAAAAATCCAGCTGATGTTTGATCGCACCTTGCTATGGATGTCCACGCATTCCGCCCAGGAAGTCGTTGATAAACTCGCCGGACAGCCCGGCTTTGAATCTGCTGCCCACAACAAGCATTTGGCCGATAAATTGCATCGCAACCCGGGCATGTTTACAAATCGGATCGCCTGGAACCCCGAAGCGCTGGCAACGACAGAAAGCTTCTTCCACTCCGTAGCTGCTACCAAGGCGGAATCGAATTTGTTGTTCGGCGAATTTGTCCGCGGCGAATACATCCACAGCCAGACTGCGAATTAAGCCCCGTTGAAGCTTCCTTTCTTCAAAACAAAACATACCACCACTTTACGGCAGACATTCAGCCGGCGGTTGCTGCTGCTGTTAAGTTTATTCTCCGTGGTGATGAGCATCTTGATTCTGGTTGCTTACCAGCATCAAACCGACAAGTTAAATCGGGCATCACTGTCCGATGACCTCCACCATTTAGTGCCGCGTGTCCAGAGTCAACAGCGAATCTGGGGAGATGACGCAGACCAATTACTCGACATCATCGAGTGGGCCGACTTGCTCAACCTGAAAGAACAGACGCGCAACGCGAAGTTGAATGCATTTTTGACTGCCCAGGCACAAAGCATGGTATTGGATGGCATCGCAATCGTAGATGCCGTAAACGGGGAAATATTGTTCGATTTTTGGGGCAACTCCGAAAAGCCCGATTTACTGAATGCCGTGAAAGATAATCAACCGTACTGGTATGACGATCAGCGACACATCTTATACACAAAAGTAAAGAAATCCCCCCCCACGCTTGGCCGTAGTCTGCATATTTTCTTTTTCAAGGCATGGGATAGCGCCATGCTGCATCGCGTCAGTTTTCCAGACTCGACCATCTATCTCACACTGGGCTCCGAGACCTTGCTGAGCTCTGCCGGAAACCTGGCCATGGAATCGTCCAAGCCCTACACCGGCGAATATACCGAATACGTCTCAAAAGGCATCAAATACCAGGAGGGCAGCATCGGCCTGACAGATGTATTTGTCGCAGATGGCAAGAGCTTGCCATTAAAGCTGACCGAACGTGCTCCGATCACAAATCTCCTGCCGGTTCCATGGGTGCTGGGTGTTTCTGTCGGCCTCACGTTGCTGTTTGGCGTATTGCTGTTCATGGTTTTTGGCCGCTGGTTGAGGCGGCTCGGAACAAGGCTGGATGCGTTGGCCAGTGCGACAAGACACTTCAATAATGACCAGCCCGGCAAGGTTACAAACGAAATCCAGCAAATGCTGCATCTTGCCGAAACTGACACAGACGACCAGGTTAACCTAGTGGCGCAAGCATTGTCCTCGTTGATGACCAGTGCCGCAGCGCGTGATGAAGAACAACGCGCTTATTTGCAAACGCTGGAATTGCTGCAGGATGCGGTGATCGAATTGTCCCCGGATGGGAGCTTGCTGCGTGCCACCGATGCCTGGAAAATCATGTCCGGCGTCGAAGACCTCGCCTCAAGCAACATCTCCAACTGTGTACATCCGGAAGATCGCACTGAATTGCTGAAACAACTTGGCGCGCTGACCGAGGAGCAGAAGGAACACTTCAACATCCGGTTCCGGATAATCCACCTGAATGATGAAAGAAAACATTTCTGGGTCGAGGGACGCTTTGCCATAATTAGTTACGCTAACAAAACCCTGAGCATCCGTGGCGTGGTACGTGACATAACCACCACCTATCGCCAGGAACGCCAGATCAACCACATGGCTTTGCATGACTCGTTGACCGACTTGCCTAATCGGGTGTTGCTGGAAGACCGCCTGGCGATGACGATCACCCGAGCGATACGCACTGGCCGCCGGGTGACATTAGGCTTCATTGATCTCGATCACTTCAAGCAGGTGAACGACAACTTTGGCCACAAGACCGGTGATTACATGCTCAAGGAAGTCGCGCTACGACTGCAAACTGCATTGCGCGGCTCGGATACTTTGTCGCGTTGGGGTGGTGATGAATTTGTGGTGTTATGCCCTGAATTGACCGCCCTTGAGGATGCCACCGATATCGCGCAAAAACTGTCTTTACTGGCACGCGAAAACATCATGATCGATGGCATGAGTTTTCCGTTTACCTTCAGCGCAGGCTTTTCGGTATACCCGGATGATGCGGAAAACGGCGAAATGCTGCTGGCCCAGGCGGATCGCGCGATGTTCTATGCCAAGGCACAAGGACGCAACAATATCCAGTTCTTTCACGACATCGCCGGCAAGGAAAGCAGCCGGCAGTCGTTCCAAATCCAAAGTCGTTTGATGCAGGCGGTACGCGACAATCAAATCAAGTGCTGGCTGCAACCCATCATGTCGGCACAAACCCGACAGGTGGTCGGGGTCGAGGCATTGGCCCGCTGGCATGATGCTGAACAGGGCTGGGTAGACCCCTCGTTATTCATCCCGATGGCGGAAAGTCTGGGGCTGATCGACAAGCTCGGACAAATAGTCTGGCAGCAAGCTTTGCAAGCACTGACCTTGTTGCCAGAACATTATCGTTTATCGGTGAATCTTTCCAAACGGCAACTGTTTTCAAGCATCATCGTCCGGCAACTCCGCGATGACGTTGCGCGCATCAATATCGAACCCGCCCGCATCACGCTGGAGATCACAGAAAGTATCGCGCTTTCTGATGTCGCTTATGCGCGTGAACGCATCGTCGAACTGGATGCCAAGGGATTTGCTATTTCCATTGATGATTTCGGGGTTGGCTATTCATCATTGTCACAACTGCACGAGATTCCAGCCGATGAACTCAAGCTGGATAAATCCTTCGTCCAGCGCATCCATGAGAAGAGCGGCTTCGTCATGGCATCGGCTATCATCTCCATCGCTCACTCGCTGAATCTGAGATGCGTCGCGGAAGGAGTAGAAGACGAACGCACCGCCACTTTGCTTAGTGCCATGGGGGTAGAAATGTTGCAAGGCTATTATTTCGCCGAAGCCATGGTCATTGATGACTTTCTGGTTTGGATTGAGGCAAGTACTATCGAAAAACACCCAGCATCAATTCTGCACGGAATAAACTGAGCCAATTCATACAATCATTTCGGCACTTCTCCAGCGTTGACAGTGTCCAGAGCATTCCCCTATGATTCCGTGTCTGCTAATCAATGCGGTGCGGGAAGTATCGTTGACCATACATTCTGGTATCCTGCACCAAGCGCTTTCTTCGCTGAACATATGCCTGCATTCAAGAAGTAAGTGGCAGAAGACAGCTCACAACAAGGGATCTCATGTTTCAACTACTGCGCTATTTTTCGATTGCAAGCCTGATTTCAATGGTGCTGGCGGCAATCGTGCTCGGCGCACTCCATCAGTCATTTGAAAAGAGCTATTTGCTTCGGCTGGGCGAAAGCCAGAACGTTACGCTGATGCAGATATTTTCAAACAGCATTTGGCCGCAATTTCGCAGCCTCGCCAATACCGCCAAACTGCTTGATGCCGATGCCCTGCGTCGCCATCCGGACATCACCAAACTCGACCTGAGCGTACGTAATGCAATACGCAATACCCCAACGGTCAAAGTGCAAATTTACCAACTCGACGGGCGCACGCTGTTTTCAACCGATGCCACGCAGATCGGCATCAGCAATAGCAATAATGTCGGCTTTCTCCCGGCGCTCCAAGGGCTGGCGACCAGCGAAATTACCCATCAGGACAAGCTCCTCACCCTCGACGGGGAGATCACCAATCGCGAAGTGCTGTCGAGTTACATCCCGCTACGCAGCAACGCGGACGCACCTATCGAGGGCGTAATAGCGGTTTATACCGACGTGACTGATATGCTGGCCAGTGACGAAAGGGAACAACGTCTCGTTACGCTGAGCGAAGTCACCGTGCTGACCTTGCTCTATGTCATCCTGTTTTTCATCGTAAGGCACGCCGACAGCGTCATCAGGAATCAATACGAGCAGCAACGCCGCATCGAGAACAATCTGCAACACTTGACCACCCACGACACGTTGACCAATTTACCTAACCTGGTGCTGCTGCTGGATCGGATCAAACAATCGCTGGCGTCGGCGGAACGGCACAACAATCTGCTTGCCGTGGCTTTTATCGATCTCGACAATTTCCAGAGCATCAATAATTCCCTGGGACATCACATCGGCGATCAGGTGCTGCAAACGGTGGCGCAACGTCTGGTACGCTGTCTGCGCGAAAGCGACACCGCCGCCCGCTACGGCAGCGATGAATTCGTCGCGTGCTTGTCCGGCATCCACTCCAACGTGGACCTGTTCCAGATCGCCAAAAAGATGCTCGGTGCCATCGCTGCGCCCATTGAGGTAGAGGGACGCGAGATCCACCTCACCGCCAGCATCGGCATCGCACTTTATCCGGAACACGGGAAAGATGCAGAAACGCTACTACGAAAAGCTGACCTGGCGATGCACAGCGCAAAGCACCTCGGCCGCAACCGGCACCAGATGTTTGCTGAACACATGGACGAGGAGGTGCAGCAACAAGTGCAAATAGAAGACGAAATGTGGCGCGCCCTCGAGCACAACGAATTCGTGCTCTATTACCAGCCTATCGTTGATTTGAAGTCAGGCGCTATCGTCGGGGCGGAAGCGCTGCTGCGCTGGCCCAATCCTCATGGAGCCTGGCTTTCACCGGCAGAATTCATCCCCATGACCGAGCAATGCGGCCTCATCGTACCTCTCAGCGAATGGGTACTCAGCGAGGCCTGTGCACAGTTACAGGCGTGGCGAGAAAGCGGTCTTGCGCCAGACGACTTCACGATGGCGGTCAACTTGTCGCGACGCCATTTTGTGACAGCGGGGCTGGCGAAGATGATTGCCGGGGTGATCGAGCAGGCAGAGATCGATCCGCGGAGCTTCCACATCGAAGTCACGGATACATTGTTGACGGATATGAACGATTCCATACTCACCAATTTCGAAGGACTCAAGCGCATTGGTATCAAGTTCTCTCTCGATGATTTTGCGACCGGCTATTCAAGCCTGGGGTATCTGAGAAGCTTCCAGATCGACATGCTCAAGATCAATCGCTCTTTCATCCAAGGTCTTCCGGACGATGCCGACAGTGTGGCAATCGTATCGACGATCATCGCGTTGGCGAATAGCCTCAACCTGACGGTAGTCGCGAAAGGTGTCGAGACTGAGGCACAACTCGCTTCCCTGCAACAGCTTGGTTGCCACCAGGCACAGGGATTTTTGTTCAGCCGTCCGCTGTCCGCCAACGAATTTTTAGCGCTGGTTTTGGAACGACGAGACATGCGCAACACCCAATCGCTGATTCCGCTGCGCTCTCCGCAGTAGGCACCGAACAGGCTAGCCGGGTACGCCACATATCTCAACCCGTGCTACGCTGTTGCCTGAAGTGCACGACGAACTCATCGAACTTTCCCGTCGCAATGGCAGTACGAATGCCTGCCATCAGTTCCTGATAGTAATGCAGGTTGTGAATGGTGTTGAGGCGCGCGCCGAGGATTTCGTTGAGGCGATGCAGATGATGCAAATAGGCGCGGGTGAAATTGCGGCAGGTGTAGCAGGCACACTGTTCGTCCAGAGGGCGCATATCCAGACGGTATTGCGCGTTCTTGATCTTGATGTCACCAAGGCGGGTGAACAGCATGCCGTTGCGTGCATTGCGCGTCGGCATCACGCAGTCGAACATGTCTATACCCTGCGCAACCGCCGCCACGATATCCTCCGGCGTGCCGACACCCATCAGATAGCGCGGTTTGTCGACCGGTAATTGCGGCGCAGTATGCTGGAGAATGCGCAACATGTCTTCCTTGGGCTCGCCCACCGACAGTCCGCCGATGGCGTAACCGTCGAAGCCGATGCGTTCCAGTTCGCGCAGCGATTCATCGCGCAGTTGCTCATGCATCCCGCCCTGCACGATGCCGAACAGCGCATTGGCATTGCCCTCGTGCGCGCGTTTGCTGCGCGCCGCCCAGCGCAACGACAAACGCATGGATTCCCCCGCAGCCCTCTCGTCCGCCGGATACGGCGTGCATTCGTCGAAGATCATCACGATGTCGGAGTTCAACACCTTCTGGATGCGCATCGATTCTTCCGGCGACAGAAAACACTTGTCGCCGTTCACCGGGGACTGAAACTTCACGCCCTCCTCGCTGATCTTGCGCAACGCACCCAGGCTGAATACCTGAAAGCCACCCGAATCGGTAAGGATCGGCCCGTCCCAACCCATGAAGCGATGCAACCCGCCGTGCGCCTCAATGACTTCCAGACCCGGGCGCAGCCACAAATGAAAGGTGTTGCCCAGCACGATCTGTGCGCCGATCTCGCGCAGCTCCAGCGGCGACATCGCCTTCACCGTGCCATAGGTGCCCACCGGCATGAAAGCCGGGGTTTCGACGCTGCCGTGGGCAAGCTGGAGAGTGCCGCGACGGGCGAGGCCGTCAGTTTTATGCAAAGCAAATTTCATGGTTTTCTTTCTATCAGCATCGCATCGCCATAACTGAAGAAACGATATTTTTGTTCCACCGCATGACGGTAAGCGGCAAGCATTTCGCTCATGCCACCAAAGGCGCACACCAGCATCAGCAACGTCGAGCGCGGCAGGTGAAAATTGGTCAGCAGCACATCCACCACTTTAAAGCGATAACCGGGAATGATGAAGATGTTGGTCTCCCTTTCTCCGGCAACCAGCTCACCGCCTGCCGCTGCGCTCTCCAGCGCGCGCAAACTGGTCGTACCTACCGCAATCACTCGCCCAGCCGCCGCACGAGTCTGAGCAATCGCATCCACGGTTGCTTGCGGAATTTCATATCGTTCGCTGTGCATGGTGTGTTCGTGGATATGATCGGTGCGCACCGGCTGGAAGGTTCCCGCGCCTACATGCAAAGTCACATAGGCAATCCGCACTCCCTTGTCGCGCAGGGCTTGCAGCATGGCCTCATCGAAATGCAACCCCGCTGTGGGAGCAGCAACCGCACCCGCTACATTTGCAAACACGGTCTGGTAGCGTTGCTCGTCTACGTCGTTTGCCGGGTGAGTGATATAGGGCGGCAAAGGCAGCTGGCCGTAGCGTTCCAGCAAGTCCAGAACATTCGCATCCGCAGGAAAACGCAAGCGGAAGAATTCCCCTTCGCGTCCCAATACCTCGGCCGAGGTTGCGCCGGCTAAATACAAAATGGAACCCGCCTGAGGGGAATGGCTGGCGCGCACTTGCACCAAAACCTCGTGATCATTCAGTACCCGCTCGACCAGCACCTCGACCTTGCCGCCACTTTCCTTGCTGCCAAACAAACGCGCCTTGATGACGCGCGTGTCGTTCAGCACCAGTACATCGCCAATCCTGACTAAGTGCAACAACTCGGCAAAACGGCGATCCTCCAGAATGCCATCATGCGCATACAATAGACGGCTGGCACCACGCTGCTCCGGCGGATGCTGCGCGATCAGCTGTTCAGGCAGAACAAAATCAAATTCATCGGTACGCATGAACAACGGTGTAAATATTGCAAAGCAGGGATTGTAGTTGATATGGCGCGCCGCTTCATGGATAATGCGCCCCGCTTAGCCGGGGTGATGGAACTGGTAGACGTGCCGGACTCAAAATCCGGTGCCAGAGATGGTGTGGGGGTTCGAGTCCCCCCCCCGGCACCATAAGTTAAGGTTTATAAGATATCTGATGGTTTGCGGGCACTTCATAGCCAAATCCCATTTTATAGTGTCAACCGAACAAATAAGCAGTGCGTTATTGCCACCGACACGGTAGTGTCATAAACGTTTATTAACCTACTAAAAATTGGAGTTCACAATGAGCAAATTGTTATCTGTATTGATCGCTGCTGTATTCGCCGCTGTTTCTTTCACCGCTGTCGCTGCTGATGCTGCAGCTCCTGCCGCTGCTCCTGCTGCCAAGGCTGCTCCTGCTGCTAAGGAAGAAGCAAAGCCAGCCAAGAAGGAAAAGAAAGCTAAAAAAGCTAAAAAAGCTAAAAAAGCTGCCGCTGCTAAGTAATATAAAGCACACGCTTAAAAAAGGCAGGGGTAACCCTGCTTTTTTTATTTTTAAAATGATTTGGAAACCTCATGTCACAGTCGCTGCCATTATTGAGCGCGCTGGAAAATTTTTACTGGTTGAAGAAGAAACCATGCATGGCATAAGGTTTAATCAACCCGCAGGACATCTCGAAGCCGATGAATCGCTATTGGTCGCCGTGGCGCGTGAAACGCTTGAAGAATCGGCTTATCATTTTGTTCCACAGCACTTGCTCGGCATCTATCGTTGGCATTCCACCGAATCAGACGCCACTTATCTGCGTTTCGCCTTTACCGGCGCAATCACCGGTCATGAGGCTGATCGTCCGCTGGACACCGGCATCCTGCAAGCCGTATGGCTGACAGCTGATGAAATACGCGCCACACAGGCTCGCCATCGCAGCCCGCTGATTTTGCGTTGCGTGGAAGATTACCTGGCAGGAAAACGCTACCCGCTGGAGCTGTTGACTCATTATGACTAAGCGCGTCGTCGTTGGCATGTCCGGCGGAGTGGATTCCTCCGTGACCGCCTTGTTGCTCAAGCAGCAAGGCTATGACGTGATCGGCCTGTTCATGAAGAACTGGGAAGATGACGACGACAGCGAATACTGCTCATCGCGCCAGGATTTGCTGGACGCGGTGTCGGTCGCCGACACCATCGGCATTCCCATTGAGGCGGTGAACTTTGCCAAGGAGTACAAAGAGCGCGTGTTCAGCGATTTCCTGCACGAATATCAGGCTGGCCGCACGCCAAACCCGGACATCCTGTGCAATGCCGAGATCAAGTTCAAGGCGTTCCTCGACCACGCCATGCAACTGGGCGCCGATACCATCGCCACCGGGCATTATGCGCAAGTGCGCGAGGTGGACGGGCTGTTCCAATTGCTCAAGGCCGACGATGACAGCAAGGATCAAAGTTATTTTCTGCATCGCCTGAATCAGATGCAATTGAGCCATGCGATGTTTCCGCTCGGCAATATTTTAAAGTCTCAGGTGCGCGCCATTGCCGAACAACACCGCTTGTCCAATCACGACAAGAAGGACAGTACCGGTATCTGCTTCATCGGCGAACGCCCGTTCCGCGAATTCCTGAATCGCTATTTACCAATTCAACCGGGCGAAATGCGTACCCCAGAAGGCAAGGTGGTCGGGCAACACATGGGACTATCGTTCTATACCATCGGCCAACGCCAAGGGCTGGGCATCGGCGGAGCAAAAGAAGCATCCGGTGAACCGTGGTTCGTATCAGGCAAGGATATGGCGAACAACCGTTTGATTGTGGTGCAAGGCCACGACCACCCCGCTTTGCTCGCGCCACGCTTGACCGCGCTGGACAGCCACTGGATCAGCGGCACAGCACCTGTGCTCAATCACCCCTACGCGGCCAAGACGCGCTACCGGCAGACTGATGCGCCCTGTCACCTTACCCGCATCTCTGGCAGCTCATGCGAAATCGCCTTTGACGAGGCGCAGTGGGCTGTAACGCCCGGACAGTCGGTGGTCATTTATGACGGCGCGATCTGCTTGGGCGGTGCAATCATCGAACAAGGGGTTCAATCATAGAACAAAGGCATGGCTGATTCGCGTAAAATGCGCGCTTCCCGATTCAAGGTGTTGCCATGACCACACTCTCCAAACTCACCGCCCTCTCCCCGCTCGACGGACGCTACCACGGCAAGGTCGATGCTTTGCGCAGCTACTTCAGCGAATTCGGACTGATTCGTTTCCGCGTGCTAATCGAGATCGAATGGCTCAAGGCGCTCAGCGCGCAAACTGATATCGCGGAAATTCCGCCGTTCTCCGCAGCCACCATTGCGCAACTGGATAAACTCAATACCGACTTCTGTGAAGCCGATGCGCTCGCGATCAAGACCATCGAGTCCACCACCAACCACGATGTGAAAGCTGTCGAATACTGGCTGCGCGACAAATTATCGGGCAATCCTGAAACCGCAAAAACACTGGAGTTCATCCACTTTGCCTGCACCTCGGAAGACATCAACAACCTCAGCCACGCGCTGATGCTCAAGGGCGCGCGCGATGCCGTGATGTTGCCCGCGCTGCAGGTGCTGATCGGGCGCCTTAAAAATCTTGCTCACCAGCACGCCGACCTGCCGATGCTGTGTCGCACCCACGGCCAGACCGCCACGCCGAGCACGCTGGGCAAGGAAATGGCAAATGTAGTGTATCGTTTGCAGCGCGCCGAGCAGCGCCTGGCAGCGACGGATATTCTCGGTAAGATCAACGGTGCAGTGGGCAACTACAACGCGCATCTGGCGGCATATCCCAAGGTGGACTGGGAAGGTTTCGCGCAGCGTTTTGTCAGCGCGCGCGGCATCGCCTTCAACCCATACACCATCCAGATCGAGCCGCACGATTACATGGCGGAACTGTTCGACGCCTATGCGCGCATCAACACCATCCTGGTCGACCTGAACCGCGACATCTGGGGCTACATCTCGCTCGGCTATTTCAAACAGAAAGTGGTCAAGGGCGAAGTCGGTTCTTCGACGATGCCGCACAAGGTCAACCCGATCGACTTCGAGAACTCCGAAGGCAACCTCGGCTTGGCCAATGCGCTGTTGCGCCACCTCAGCGAAAAGCTGCCAGTGTCACGCTGGCAGCGCGACCTCACCGACTCCACAGTATTGCGCAACATGGGCGTGGCGCTAGGCTACACGCTGCTCGCTTACGAATCCTGTTTGAAGGGTTTGAACAAGCTTGAGGCCAATCCGCAACGCGTGGCGGATGACCTGAACGCCAGCTGGGAAGTGCTGGCGGAACCGATCCAGACCGTGATGCGCCGCTACAACATCGAAAATGCCTACGACAAACTCAAGGAACTGACGCGCGGCAAAGCTGGCATTAACCGCGCTTCACTGCAATCCTTCATAAATACGTTAAGTATTCCAGAAGCAGAAAAACAACGCCTGTTGCAACTGTCCCCTGAAACGTACATCGGCAAGGCGGCAGAACTGGCGAAGCGGATTTAATCCTCACCCAAAACGAACAAGCCCGCAATCGCGGGCTTGTCGGTGGTGCTAACAGGCAGGCACATCAAAACACAATTGGAATTGTGCTTGGCCCGCCACTCCCACCCTTAATAGGTGTCTGAATCTGGTTTTTCGGCGCTGTATTTCCCGGTGCGGCATCCTGCCCTTGAATAACGTTATCCACAACCGCACTATCGCGCACCTCACCTTTACCTCCCTTGGCTTGTGGCGGCGGAGCTGGTGTCACGGTAAAGATATTAAGGTTGATCGGTTGCAATAGCGGCATTTGATCCAAACCGCCAGCAAAGCCCATCTGGTTAGGCAACACGCTAATGGTGCCTTTATCAGTAGTGATGGTGGTCTCGCCGACATTCACTTTGTTATAGGTACCAACTGGCAGGGTTGCCGCCAATTCACTGCCCGGCAAAACTACAAAGGTTTCATGGTCGGTGCCACGAATACCGATAGTCGATGAATTGGTAGTAATATGGTAACTTGTTTTATGCAGATGCCCGATTAAGCCGGTAATGGCGCGAATACCTCCTTTTAACAAGGAGAAAAAGCTCTTTTCACTTCCGTCTTCTTCACCGCTGAACACGAAGCTGTCGAACTTGAGTTGTGACTCAGGGCGTATGACTATGAAGCCGCCATCACGCATCTTGATTTGTACTGTAGCGCCTTTTGCCGTAGTCACGGTATCGCTTTCGTGAATCACGTCACCCTTTTGCAGTGCATGTGTCTGCCCGGCAACATTGGCTACCAGAACATTGCCACTCACAAACTGAACATTTCCGGCAATCCCAGCGTAGGCGGCCTGACTCAACACCATCAGGCAAATCATCAGAAAGATATTCAGAAAGTTGAAAGTATATTTTGCAGTAATCATGATGCACCTCGCTCGAGTTAGTTCACCTGAAATCACGGCGAATAGTCAAAGAAACATCCATCCTGTCATAGCTATAAATAATGATATTGGAAGTATTCTTTGTGTAGTTCAACTGCGGACGGAGTGTCCACAGCTTGTTGCAACGCCAATTTGCTCCAATCGCCAAGTCATACAGGCGGTCACTGCGTTGACGCTGAAAGTAGTAATTGACCTTGTCGTAATCGCCGGTTTGTTCACCCGCATTAACGAACAGTGTCACTTTGTCACCGGATGCTGTTTGACCACCAACGCGCAATCCACTGAACCGTTTGGCACCATCAATTCGTCCACCATTAGGAAGGGGTACGGAGACAATCGTTGAAACATCTTTTTCTGTACCGGAATACAGACTAGCGGACAGCGTCGATTTGCCCTCTGCCAGCACATGCAGCCAGCCGCCGCCCACCACCAGCAGGTCGTAATCATTCACCTGCATGACCACGTCGGCAAAACGATATTGCGCAGACTGACCAAATATCTTTAATTGATTACTCGGGCTGAACACATGGCTCCACTCCACATTAAGTCCGGTTGTATCGCTATTGCGCGAGTTATCCAAGTTGTACTGCCCACCCAATACACCGATACGCAAGTGATTCGCTTTCGCACCGAACATCACGCCGAACCGTGCGTCCATATTGAGCGTGTCAAAACTTTTTTGCGTGTTGTTGCTGCGCTGCCGCAAATCCGCCCCGGCATACAAGCCCCACTTGGCGTTCAACCTGTATGTGACTTCAACGCCCGCGGCCAGACCATAATAACTGTCTGCAACTTTTACGTTGGAAGGATCAAGCGTGACATTTGCCGGAATAACATCAACAAATATTTGCGACTGATTGGTGGAATTATTGACATTGCTATCTCGCCCAACCGTTCCTGCAATATATCCGGTGATGCGTGTGTTTTTTCCTGCTTCCTGCGCCGCAATCTCATCCAGATATTTTTCAATGTTGGCACGCGCTACCGCAGAAGGGTTTTGTTTAAGTGCTGTTGCAAATTCAGTCTTGGCGCGCGGCAAATCGCCCAATTGATAATAGGCACGCGCCATGTCCAATCGAGCCGCAGCAGAATCTGGATTGACGGTCAGAACCCGTTCGAAGGCGAGCGTCGCCTTGTCAGGCTTACCGCTATCCAGTGCGGCAATACCGATCAGATAATCAAAGCGCTCTTCACCGGAATGCTCGAACTCGAGCGGCTCCAATAAGGAATAAGCATCGGCTGGCTTGCCGCTTTTGATCAATGCCTCCGCACCAATCAATATCTTTTCATAAGCCCCGTTAATATTCTGGTTCTGGGCTACCGTTGGTAGTTTCTGCGCAGTTTCTTCTAGCGCATGTGCTCCGCTTGCCGTCGACATTAATCCAAAGAACGCTGAAGTGAGCATTATCCCAACCCAACCTTTTTCGCAAAAATTACTGCTATTCGTGACATTCCTGACTATCATCATGTTCAATTCCCCGATAAGTCAGGGTAGCGTGCTCGGTTTGCCCAGAATGGTCAAGAGCATTAAGCAGATGCGGGTCTTCGTTTTGCTCTTCAGCGCACCCTGTAGAAACTGCTAGTGCTGTGGCAGGCCATGAGAGTTTGGTCGCGACAGGGTATGCATACGAAACCGGATTCAACGGCAAGCCATAGCCATACACAAGCGCGCTAAAAGCTACTGTTCCCAGGAGGGAATGTACCCCTGCGGCGACCGGGATCTTGCCTACCGAGTAAATGCTGCCTCCACCTATCGGGTTGAACAGCGTAGAGTCCACAGCCACGTTGTCAAGTTTCAAGCTTGCAAGCGCGGTTGTTTCAGTGACAACGTTCAAAAAAGCTCCCGACGTTCCAGCAAGGCCATGAACTCCGAAAGTCACATCGGTCATCCCCATTTCGGCTGGCGTAACCAGAACCATGCTCGGGTCTCCTTTTCCTGCCATATCATCCGTATAACTGTGCATGAATTGAGCCATAAGCACGGGTTTGTTGGACACGAATTCCCCGGCTCCTGTCATGACGACATCCGCGAATTGACCCGCATTCAATGTCCCGCTAATCAGTCCGGCTGGCATCGTAGTGAAAGTGGTGCCATTCTGATACGCAATGACACGCACCGTGTAGCGCGCACGTCCACTGAACAGCGACGTATGAAATGTTTTTCCCCATATGGACACATCAGGGAGCTGTTCCACGAGATAGTCGCAGGCATCTACGCCGGACGGCAAATCGGCACAACGATGTCCGCTAAACACCGCAATGGGTTTATCGGCGGTCACGAGCGTACCCGTCATATCAGCGTTGGCCGGATTCGCTAACTGGTAGGTTTCCCCGATGTTCAGCAAAACGGTAAACGCGGTATTAGCCAATTTAGTCGCCCCGGCAGCTTTGGGGGTAATGGTGACTGTCGTGGTGTTCTGGGTGGCTACCACGGCGAATTCCGATCCGCTATATCTGGTGCTGGCATAAGACATTATGTAGTAATTTGTTCCGAGGCCGGGCGTCGGCAAGGCCAAATAACCGTCTGAAGAAGTGGCGTGTTCAGAAACCACATGCACAGAGACAGGCGATAGCGCCGTGACGTGGATACCCTTGGCTTCGACCGTTTCATTCGTTGTCAACACCACGGCAGGATCGAGCGTGATCACGGTTTCACCGGCTGCAGCAACTGAAAATGATGTGGTCACGCCGTTAAATGTAACATTACCCGTGGTCGCAATTGCAGCAGCCACAATCAATTTATTGGTGACGGGCGTGTTATTGCATGAAGCAGGGCTGCTATAGCAAAGATGGTCGGGCAGCGCTAAATAGAAATCTGTTCCAACTGATGTAATGACCGGCGCTGTAGCTGTTATGGTTGCTGGAGCAGCACTCGGCACTGAGGTCTTCTCGCCAATATCGCACGCGGTCAAAAATAATAATGCCGCGATTAGCATCACGTCTTGAATAAACCTCGCATTACCTGAACGCATTGATACTCCTCTAGCTCGTTTTCAATGGCAGCCTAAAGAGAATATGCACGGCAGTAATGGATACAGACGAACATCCGTATCGCAGTCCCGCTACCATAGCTTCCCTTAGGCCGGTGACTTTGCGTCCTCATCTTTCGATAAGTTTGCCAAGTGGGCGCATGTTAGTGGATGACTTTATTGGAGTCAAAACCTAACCGACGAGAGGTTAAATTTTCGGATGAATGGCAAAATAAATGTTCATCAGAAAGCTAAATCAATCCTTTTTCAGCGAATGACAGCGTTTGTCCCATTGCCACAATAAAGTGATCCAGCACATGCACGTCCACCATTGCTAACGCCTGTTTAAGTGCGCTGGTTAACATCTGATCCGATTGACTGGGTTCGGCGACACCGGAGGGATGGTTGTGGGCAAGAATCACCGCAGCGGCGTTGTGGGCCAGCGCGCGCTTGACCACTTCGCGCGGATACACGCTGGTCTGGCTGAGCGTGCCGTGGAACAGCTCTTCCGCGGCGATCACACGATGCTGGGTATCGAGGAACAGCACCAGAAAAACTTCCTGCTGCCGCCCGCCGAGCAGGAGCTGCAAGTAATCGCGCACCGCGCGCGGCGAGTTGAGCGCATCGCCGCGCTGCATCTCCTCTTTGAGCGCACGCCGCGACATTTCCAGCACCGCCTGTAGTTGCACATACTTGGCCTGCCCCATACCCTTTGTTTCGCAAAAATCAGATTCACTTGCCTCGACCAGCTGAGTAAGACTGCCAAAACGAGTGAGCAACTCGCGCGCCAGATCCACTGCGCTCTTGCCGGTCACGCCAGTGCGCAAGAAGATCGCCAGCAACTCTGCATCGGAAAGAGATGATGCGCCGCGGGTTAAAAGTTTCTCGCGCGGGCGTTCGCCTTCGGGCCAGTCGGTGATTGCCATATAACCCTCCCAGCCCAGACAGGCTGTTTCTTGTTAATATGCGCAGCATTATGGATCAAGCCAATCAAAAACACATCGTGCTCGGCATTACTGGCGGGATAGCCGCTTATAAAGCTGCGGAATTGGCTCGTCTGCTGATGAAGCAAGGTGTGGAGGTGCAGGTGGCGATGACCGAAGCAGCTTGCCATTTCATCACACCGACTACGATGCAGGGACTTTCCGGCAAGCCGGTGTATACCGACCAGTGGGATGCGAGCGTGCCGAACAACATGGCGCACATCAATCTGAGCCGCGCTGCGGATGCGATTGTGATCGCGCCTGCGAGTGCCGATTTCATTGCCAAGCTGGCGCACGGTTTGGCGGATGATTTGCTCTCCGCCTTGTGCCTGGCGCGCAATTGCCCGCTGATCATCGCGCCCGCGATGAACCGCGAGATGTGGCTGAATGCGGCGACGCAGCGCAACGTCGCACAACTGACTGCCGATGGCGTGCAGGTGCTTGGGCCGGATAACGGTGTACAGGCGTGCGGGGAAGAAGGCATGGGGCGGATGCTGGAAGCGGCTCAATTGGCGCAGGAGGTTTTGGCATTGCTGCGCAACGCGCCCCTCTCAAACAAAGGGGAGAAAGAACAGACGCTACCCAAGAAACTATCCGGCAAAAATATCCTGATCACCGCTGGCCCTACCTATGAGGCAATAGACACGGTGCGCGGCATCACCAATCGCAGCTCCGGCAAGATGGGCTATGCCATCGCGCAGGCCGCGCTGGAGCTGGGTGCAAGCGTGGTATTGGTATCCGGCCCGACTGCGCTGACCAAGCTGCAAGGTGCGCAATGCGTGGATGTGCAGAGCGCCGAGCAGATGTTCGCGGCGGTAAAGCAGCATGTCGGCAATTGCGATATTTTTATCGGCGTGGCCGCGGTGGCCGATTACCGTGTCGCACAGCCGAGTGCACATAAGATCAAGAAGAGCGCGGACAATCTGACGCTGGAGCTCGTCCCCAACCCGGACATTCTGGCGTATGTCGCCAACCTGACCAATCCGCCATTTTGTGTAGGTTTTGCCGCCGAAAGCGAGAATCTCGCCGAATATGCCGAGCAAAAACGCCGCGCGAAAAAATTGCCCTTGCTGGTGGGAAATCTGGTGCAGCAGGCCATCGGCAGCGACGACAACGAACTGGTGTTATTTGATGACAGCGGCAGACAAACTCTGCCGCGCGCCGATAAACTCACGCTGGCAAGACTATTGATGCAGCGCATTGCACATCGCATAAAGGGAGGAGCACTGAAATGAAACGCAACGCACCAACGGATCACATTTCTTCAGCGGAACACATTTCCGTGGATGTCAAAATTCTCGACCATCGCTTGCATGAAAACATGCCCGGTTATGCAACCGCCGGCTCGGCGGGAATCGATTTGCGCGCCTGCATCGAACATAACATGGTGATCCAGCCCAAGCAGTGCGAACTCATCCCCAGCGGTATTGCCATTCATTTAAACAATCCTGGCTATGCTGCGATGATCTTGCCGCGCTCCGGCCTGGGTCATAAGCACGGCATTGTGCTCGGCAACCTGGTCGGCCTGATCGACTCGGATTATCAGGGACAGATTTTCGTTTCGTTGTGGAACCGCAGCCAGATTCCTTTCACGCTGATGCCGATGGAGCGCATGGCGCAACTGGTGATTGTGCCGGTGATGCAAGCCAAATTTAATATCGTGGAAGAATTTCCGTTGAGCGAACGCGGTAGTGGGGGCTTTGGCAGCACCGGTAAACACTGAAGAGCGCTTAATCAACCGCGCGCTATCACGGCCTCGATTTCGGCAAAGGTATGCGCTAATTCGAAATTCTGAACCTGGGCACCCAATTGACGGGCGATTTGGGTAATAGAGAACAAACCACACACTGCCTGTTTACCATCCGCACCTTCGGCCACCACCAGCGCGTGTTGCCGATGGGATTTTTTCAGGCTGGCGACGATTTGCCCGACTTGGGCATTGCGCACATCTTCGATTCTCAATGCCTCCAACTCGCGCTGTGTCGTCATGATGTCACGCACCATGATGTCAGCATGGGTTCCGCCCATGTTTTGCAGGTAGCGCATCGGCTTTTCCCCCAGCACATCGGTAGCCGTCAACAGCCCGGCCACTTGATCGTTGTCATCCAGCACCAGCAGCAGGCGCACCCCGTACCGGATCATTTTGGCATTGGCTTTATCCATCGAAGTCTTGGCGCGCACAGCCACCACGGAAACCTTGTTCAAATCAGTCATCACGCTGATTGCCGGGTCGCTCAGCTTGACGTGCTCCGGCAGTGCCTGGACCGGGCGCACAAAAGACGAACCCGTTTTCAAAGGAAAAGAATGCAACGGCTTGTATTCCTTGATCATGATGCACTCCTTCAATATAATGGGAATCACCTATGCGCATGCTGCAGATGTGCGGCGTTATGTTTGGGTGCCGGAAGGTAACCGGCTAATTCTCTAAGCGCCATCGTATAAACTTCACGCTTGAATTCAATCACGGCGTTGATATCCAGCCAGTAATCGTTCCAGCGCCACGCATCAAATTCGGGATGCGAACTGGCACGCAAACAGACATCACAATCACGACCAACCAGCAGCAACAAAAACCATATCTGTTTTTGTCCGCGATAGGCACTGCGCGATTCACGCTTGCTCCAACTTTGCGGAACCTCATAACGCATCCAGTCCCGGGTGCGTCCGAGTATTCTTACATGTTCCGGCATCAAGCCGACCTCTTCGTGCAACTCGCGGTACATCGCCTGCTCCGGGGTCTCGCCATGCTGGATCCCGCCTTGCGGAAACTGCCATGCATGTTGCTTCACCCGCTTGCCCCAAAGCACCTGATTCCTGCTGTTCGTGATGATAATGCCGACATTCGGGCGGTAGCCGTCTCGGTCTATCATTTTTAATTCTACTTAAGTTAATTTCAATGCTTGGATTCTTTCACATTTCCCCTGCAATGAAAAGCGAATCAGCTGTTTAGCAATTCCTTAACATACCGAACCACGTGCATTCCCTGTAAAATCGCAATCTCATAACAATAACCAGGCAGTATTAACCATGCGCGTTTCACAATTTTTCATTTCCACCCTGAAAGAAGCACCTTCCGAAGCCGAGCTGATCAGCCATCAATTGATGCTGCGTGCAGGCTATATCAGAAAACTTTCCAGCGGCCTGTACACCTGGATGCCCCTCGGACTGCGCGTGCTGCGCAAGGTTGAGGCAATCGTGCGCGATGAAATGAACAAGAGTGGCGGCATTGAGCTGCTGATGCCGGCGGTACAGCCTGCCGAACTGTGGCAGGAGACGGGGCGCTGGGAGGTGTTTGGCCCGCAGATGCTCAAGATTACCGACCGTCATGACAAGCTGTTCTGTTTCGGCCCGACCCATGAAGAGGTGATCACCGACATCGCGCGCCGCGAGGTGAAGAGTTACCGCCAGCTGCCGCTGAACTTCTACCAGATCCAGACCAAATTCCGCGATGAAGTGCGGCCGCGTTTCGGCGTGATG
>JANXXX010000044.1 GCA_025350405.1 Gallionella sp. | reverse complement strand
ACACGTATGCTCAATATGGGCGCCAGATACTCGGTAGTCCAGTCTTCTTCAGTGGCTGCAATCATCGGGCTGAAAATTTTTCGCGCGGCATCATCACCTCGCAGCTCAACACCCTTGTCGGTGTAAATTTTCCCCAGTCTGGGCAACACCTCGGCAGCAATGGCTTCAGCCACCAGCAGGGTTTCCATCGCGTTGCACACGCCGTAGCGATGCGTCTTGGCGTTGTCGGCAATGCGTATGGCTTTTTCCAGATCGGCGTCGTCGTCGATATACACATGGCACACACCATGCAAATGCTTGATCACAGGAATGCGCGCATCTGCGGAAATGCGCTCAATCAGCCCCTTGCCGCCGCGCGGCACGATCACATCCACGTAATCTTTCATTGTGATCAACTCGCCCACCGCAGCACGGTCGGTGGTGTTGACTACCTGCACCGCTGTTTCGGGCAAGCCGGCAGCCTTCAGCCCGCCATGGACACAAGCCGCAATGGCCTGATTCGAATGTATGGCTTCCGAGCCGCCGCGTAAAATCGCCGCATTGCCGGACTTGATGCACAAGCCCGCAGCATCCGCTGTTACATTGGGGCGCGATTCGTAAATAATCCCGATCACGCCCAGCGGCACGCGCATCTTGCCGACCTGTATGCCGGAAGGGCGGAATTTCATGTCGGTGATCTCGCCGATCAGGTCGGGCAGTTGCGCAATCTGGCGCAAGCCTTCAGCCATACTCAATATGGTTTTGTCGGTGAGCGTGAGGCGATCCAGTGATGCGGCATCCAGCCCGTTCGCCCGTGCGGCACTCACATCCATGGCATTGGCGGCAACCAGCAAGGCGCTGCTGCCGATCAAGGCTTCTGCGATCGCTTCCAGCGCGTGGTTCCTGGCATTGGTGTCGGCCTGCGCCATCAAGCGTGAAGCGGCGCGTGCCTGCTTGCCGACTTGCTGCATGTAGTTTTTGATGTCTTCCATTATGTTCTCGATATTTACCCCTCTCCCCCCCCTCTCCCCCACGGGGGAGAGGGGGGAGCGTAGCGGAGGGAGAGGGTGGTTCATGTTGCGTAGCAAATGACTTGCACCAGTTGCGCATTTTACCGCAAGCTCGGTGATAAAATGCACCCCTTCTCAATGCAAGGCCACTCATGTCCGATATTCTGAATAAAATTCTCGCCGTAAAAGCGCAGGAAGTAAGCGCAGCCAAACAGGTTAAAGCACTGCCTGCCATCCGTGCAGAGGCCGAGCAGGCTGCTCCTACGCGAGATTTTACCGCTGCAATCCGCAACAAAATCGCCGCCGGTTTGCCAGCCGTCATCGCGGAAATCAAAAAAGCCAGTCCCAGCAAGGGTGTGTTGCGTGCAGATTTTAATCCGGCTGAAATAGCCGCAAGCTATGCAAAACATGGCGCAGCCTGCTTGTCAGTATTAACCGATGAGCAGTTCTTTCAAGGCAGAGCGGCCTATCTGCAGCAGGCGCGGGCGGCGTGTGCGCTGCCCGTATTGCGCAAAGACTTCATGATTGATCCTTACCAAATCTATCAGGCGCGTGCGATGGGAGCAGATGCTATCTTGCTGATTGCCGCCGCTTTATCCCTGGATGAAATGAAAGAGTTTGAAGCGCTGGCGCACAGCCTGAAAATGGCCGTGCTGGTAGAAGTGCACGATGCTGCCGAGCTGGATATGGCACTGCAACTGACCACGCCATTAATAGGTGTCAACAACCGCAACCTGCGCACCTTTGAAGTAAGTCTCGAAAACACGCTGAATTTATTGCCCATCATTCCGCAGGGTCGGATCGTCGTGACCGAAAGCGGTATCTTCACCCGGCAAGAAGTAGCACTAATGCGCAACCATGAAGTGCATGCATTTCTGGTGGGTGAGGCGTTTATGCGTGCGAGTGATCCGGGTGTGGAATTAGGTCGGTTATTTGATTGGCAGCGTTACATTTCCATCACATCCCGAATCGCCATGTGAACGCGTGTCATTAGTTGCTCTGTGTACTGCATCAATGGCCCCTCTGTCAGACGACGGTTGTCTATTGCGCGTAATTGGTCTATCAGCACATCAGAGTCCTGCTTTAACCGACCCTGTGCAGCTATGCGTATGCGCAAAGGTTCGGCATCCTCAAGAAAATTGGTTGTGAGCGGAATTAATGGGGCTTGAAGGATGTCC
>JANXXX010000028.1 GCA_025350405.1 Gallionella sp. | reverse complement strand
GTCTTTACGGTCTTAAAAGAGCCACAAAAAATGCACTTTCGACCATTCAAAAAGTTGGTCGCACAACTAAATACTGTATGAACGCCTGTAACCATAAGTATCTCCAAGGATACACTGGTTACGAAACGCCCTAATTACCTTAAATTTTTTCAGCAATTATTTAACGCTTCCCGCAGTCAAACCTGAAATCAAATATTTTTGCAGTTGCAGGAACAACGCCACCACCGGAAGAGAGACGATCACCGAACCGGCCGCGAAATATCCCCATTGCGACGAAAATCCACCGACAAAGAAGCGCAGCCCGACGGGAGCCGTGTAATTCAATTCCGATTCCATGAAGATCGAAGCGAGGATGAATTCGTTCCAGGCGGTCATGAACGAAAACAGCGCGGTGATCGCGATGGCCGGTTTGGCGAGTGGCAGAATGATGCGCCAAAAGATCGTCAGCCTTGAAGCGCCATCGATCAGCGCGGATTCTTCGATGTCGTATGGGATGGTGTCAAAGTAGCCCTTGAGCATCCAGACGCAGAACGGGATCGCGGTGGTTGCGTACACGATGACCAGGCCGACATAGGTGTTGCCCAATTCCAGCCATTTGACGATGATGATAAACAGCGGGATCAGCATCAGCGTGCCAGGGAACATCTGCGATATCAGGAACATCAGCATGCCGGTGTTGCGACCGGGGAAGCGAAACCGCGAGAACGCATAGGCCGCAGTGCAGGCGAGAAACACCCCCAGCGCCGTTGTCATCAGCGAGACCACCACGCTGTTCCACATCCATCGACCAAAGTCCTGGTCGGTCCAGACTTCAGTGAAATTCTTTATCGACCAATGTGCCGGCATCGGCAAGATGCCCCTGAAGCGTTCGAGGAAACTCGGGTCTTTGGGCAGATCGATCAGGCCGACGCTTTGCTGGCCGGAAAATGACAATGCCAATACCCACAGCACTGGATAGATCGCCAGCACGGTGAAGCTGATCAGGGCCACATGTAGCCATACATGATTTTTGGTTTTTATATCTGCCATTTCAGAATGACTCCGTCGCTTTGGTTACACGTGTCTGGAAAGTGCCGTACACGAGCAAAATCATGAAGATCACCGTCGAGTAGGCGGCCGCATACGCATACTGGTAATTCTCGAAGGCGATCTTGTAGGCCTTGGTAATCAGGATCTCGTTGGCACCGCCCGGCTCGCCGCCGGAAACCAGGAAGATGATGTTGAACATGTTGAATGTCCATACCACCGACAGCACGATGGCCGGGATCAAGGTTGGTTTCAGCAACGGCAGCGTGATGTATCTCAGGCGCTGCCAGCGATCCGCTCCCTCGACCTCGGCAGCTTCATACATTTCTTTGGGTATGGATTGCAGCGCCCCCAGTATCACCACCATCATGAACGGGAAACTCAGCCAGCCGTTGGTCGCCAGCCCGGTCATGAAGGAACTGAAGACGCCGTCGAACCAGGCGACCGGCTGCATGCCGAACATCTGCAACACCTGGTTGATGACGCCAAACTGCGGATGGAACATGCCACGCCAGACCAGCGCCGTGATGTAATTGGGTATCGCCCAGGGGAGGATCAGCAGCACGCGATAGATGGCCTTGCCTCTCAGCCCTTCGGTATTCAGCGCCATCGCCAGAAAGAATCCGACAGTGACACCGATCGTGACATTGGATACCGTCCAGATCACCGTGACCAGCAGCGTCCAGTAGAAATTCTGGTAATTCCAGATGATCCCATTGGCTGTGCGCTCGTACAGATTGAAATCTCCGAGGATTGCCTTGAAATTGTCCCAGCCTATCAGGCGATCCTGGAACGGCAGAGACTCGTTGAACAGCGTGGTATCGGTGAATGATAACGTGATCCCGTAAAGGAACGGAAAGAACACCAGCACCAGCATGCCTATCATCGCGGGGGCCACATAGGTATATGCGTCGGCATGTTCCTTCAGCGCGGAGAAGGTGCGCGCCGCATAGCCGTAAATGAACATTAACAACACGCCCAAACCCAACAGATCGAAGGACGCAAGAATACGTTTCAGGAACCCGCCGCGTTTGTCGAAATATGCCGCTTGTGCCTTGGCAGAGACGTTGCCGCTGGCAGCGATCAGGCCGAGGGGGCGCTGGTAGTGATCGGTATCCCAGAGATTCACGGCTGAACTATCGCGCGGCAAAGCCAAGTATCCCAACCGGTCATACTGTTCGGCAGTAGCGAGGTAATTCGCCGCGATAGACTGATTGGCTTGTGCCATCATTTGCTCGATCCGATTCAGCCGCTGCTGCTGGTAGGACAGCGCGATCGCAAGGAACACGCCCAGCGCAAGCAATTTCGCGACATCGACTTTGCGGTCTGTATTCATGCGCAGCAGCGAACCCGCCAGCAATGCTGCCAACAGAAACAACAGCGGCAATGAGTACGAATCCGGAAGGGGGCTGAACATCTCTGCCGCTTCTGTATTGAATTTCATTTGCAGGATGCCCGCAAACTGGCCGTCCGACAGATAGGGAACGGTGACCACGATGTGGCCGGACGGCTTCTCATCGATCTGGATGGTTTTTTTGCGGACGACTTCTTCGCCGCGATTCGTCTCGCCAGCGGTGCGGATCAGGTTACTCAAATCGAACAACGGTTTTTCTTCGCGCTTGAGCTGGCGTGGGGCCGCATCTTCGTCGCGGGTCGAAGCCACCAACTGCATGCCCACGACGATGATTGCAGACTCGATGCGGGGATCGAGTTTTTGAATATCCCTGACCCGCTTGCCTGTTTCTTCCACGCTGATGTTGGCGACGGCGAGCGCCAAGCCGTTGGTATGCAGCAACGCCAGACGCTGCTTGTGCTGCAAGCGGAGATCGCTCTCCTCGGCGTGAAACATCCAGGTGCTGAGCACGAGCGTGAGCAGGACGCTGATGCCTATGCCCAGCACGGCAGATCGCTTCAAGTGTTCGGCAAGATTCATAGTCGGTCAGCAACCTTGGCTTGAAGAATCAGCGTCCCTTGCGCAATGCATTGATACTTTCCTGAATCGCAACCGATGCCTCCTTGAGTGCCGCCTCGGGTGTGGCATTGCCCTTGACGACCTTGTTCATCGCGGTCGTCGCCGGCGACCACATCATCGTCATTTCCGCGCGGTTGGGCATCGCCTCGGCACTGCTCAACTGGTTGTGAAAGGCATTGAGGACGACATCGCCCGATACGCGCTTGTCCTTGTAGATCGCGCTGTTGGTGTGCAACTGGCGGCCTTCCAGTGCCAGTATCAGGCCGGCTTCCTCTGAGGCGAGGAATTTCGCAAAATCATAAGCCAGTTCCTTCTGCTTCGAACTGGCGGATACGTATGCGCCTTCGATCGTCAGCCATGGGCGCATCGGTTTCTTGCCGGCTTCATCTATCACCGGCAGCAGCGCCAGCCCAAAATCCACCGACGGAGAAATCTCGCCGATGAACCACGGCCCGTTGAGCACCATCGCTGCCTTGCCCTCGTTGAACATTGAGGACACCAACGCCTCGGAAGGCTCAGTCGGCAAGATGCCATCCTGCTTGTACCATTTCATCATTTGCTTGATCGACGCGACTGTCTCCGGCGAATCCAGCACCAGCTTGCCGTCCTTGTCGAACACGCGTCCGCCGAAGGCGTTCATCAGCGCGGCATGAAAGTAGAAATTGGTATACCAGTAGACCAGTCCGTAACGTCCCGACTCGGCGTTGGTCAGCGACTTGGCGAGCTTGACTAGTTCCGCTGAAGTCTTCGGCGGAGATTTCACCAGCGCCTTGTTGTAGATCAGCGTGAGGCTCTTGTAATTCAGCGGCAGTCCGTAGACCGTGCCCTTGTAAGTCATTGCATCCAGCATGCCCGGCAGGAACTGCGCGCGTGTCGCATCGTCCATGAAGAAGCCGATCGGCTCAACGGTCTTGCCGGACTCGATCCATCCGCCGAGACGATCCTGGGCATAGATGAAAACATCCGGCCCCTTTCCTCTGGGCACCGATGCGCTGATCTTGTCGGCATAAGCATCGTAGGGGATCGCCAGCGTCGTCACCTTTATGCCCTTACTGGCATTTTTTGTCTCATACAGTTGCGCGACTTTTTCAAAGGCAGTTTTTTCGGCGCCCCGATAGGCATGCCAGACTATCAACTCGGCGGCCTGTGCTGCGCTGAAAATACCGGCAATGAGCAGTGAGACAAATGCAAAGATCATTGGTAATCGTTTCATTTTATTCTCCTTGAGTAATGTTTAACGCAAGCGCTTCTCGGTGACCTTGTCGAACAGATGTATCGCTTCGCATTTCAACTGCATGCTGATCGTATCGCCCGACGCTGGCAGGCTGCCGTGACTGTGCAAACGGCCGGTTAGAACATGTTCACCCACCTTGAAATGCAGGATGGCTTCGTGGCCCAGCAGCTCGACCATTTCCACCTGCCCTTGTAACGGCTGAGTCTGCTTCCAATCGACCTCATGGTCTGCGCCGATATGCTCCGGACGGATGCCGAGCATCACCTCACGGCCGCGCATCGCAAGCGCCGCTTCCTTGAACTGGGCGCTGACCGGCATCCGGCCGCCGAACAATTCAACTTCGCTGCCGTCGTCGCTTAACCGTGCGGGCAAAACGTTCATCCGTGGCGTACCGATGAAGCGCGCCACGAAGATGTTGTCGGGCCGGTCATACAGATCCATCGGCGACCCGCATTGCATCAAATTGGTATCGAGCGGGTTTTCGGTACAGGGACGCAGCACGGCGATGCGCTGACCCATGGTCATGGCTTCGACCTGGTCATGGGTCACATAGACCGTCGTGGTGTTGAGCCGCCGTTGCAGCTTGCTGATTTCGGCGCGCATCTGCACACGCAGCTCGGCATCCAGATTGGATAAAGGTTCATCGAACAGGAACACCGAAGGATTGCGCACGATGGCACGCCCGAGCGCGACGCGTTGACGCTGCCCGCCTGACAATGCCTTGGGTTTGCGATCCAGCAGTTTATCGAGTCCCAGCAATTCTGCTGCATCCTTAACTCTTTTCAGGATCTCAGCGTTGGGCAGCTTGCGGATCTTCAGGCCAAAGGCGATGTTGTCGTACACATTCATATGCGGATACAGCGCATAGCTCTGGAATACCATCGCGATGTCTCTGTCCTTGGGGTGGACATTGTTCACCACGCGATCACCGATCCAGAGCTCGCCGTAACTGATGGTTTCCAGCCCGGCGATCATGCGCAACACTGTGGATTTTCCGCATCCGGACGGACCGACGAACACCATGAATTCCCCGTCGTTCACGGAAAAGTTGAGGTTCTTGATGACCTCGGTTTCGCCGAAGCTTTTTCCGATATTGTCGAAGCGTATCGAAGCCATCAGTGCTCCACCTTTCCTGAACCTATGGTAAGAATGCGCACCGACTTGGGCGCCATGGTCAATTGTATACGTCCAGCAGCGATCGTTACCGGCTTGTTGTTCAATTCATCCGCAACCGGTCTTTCGTTCCATATCCCGGGCAGTACGAAGTCTGCCGTCAATTCCTTGTCTTCCCGATTGACCAACACCATCACGTTGTCGTCGCTCGTCGCGTCATGCCGGAGGTAGGCAAGCACCGCATCCTGTGGCCCGGACAGCAGCGTGTAATCGCCACGGCTCAACGCCGGGTGATAACGACGGAGATGCAAGAGCGCTTTGTAATATTCACGCATATGCTCATCGCGCGCCTTGCCCTTGCCCGGCTGGATGTCGCGATCGCCCCATGGCATATCGGTGCGGTTGAGCGGCCATTCGCTCCCGGCGCGCGCCACTTCCTCGCCATAATAGATCACCGGCACTCCAATCGACGTCATCTGGATCGCCGCGCAAATCCGGAACTTGTCCTTGTCGCCATTCAAGTTGTACAACGCCATCGGTTCGTCATGGCTGGAAAGGTAATGAGCCAGCAAATATCCTTGGCGCACCTTGTGTCTCGAACCCAGATAGCTGCCGTAAGCAACCGTGCGACCGCGGCCATTCACAAAAGATTCGCAGCTGCCCTTGAAACTGAAATCGAATCCGGCATCGACTTCGTCCTGCGCAAAAAAAGGATCAAGCGAACTCGCGGTTCCGCCCCAATATTCGGCCAGCAGAAAAAAATCCTTGCCGAGCTCGGCCCGCGTGCGGCGGCGCTGCTCCAGCCAGAAATCAGTCTCGACGTGCTTGAAGGTATCTAAGCGAAAGCCATCCACACCGGCTTGCTTGGCCAAGTTGATGTTGGCATTCAACAGATAATCCCTGACCTCGGGCAACTCGGTCCTGAAGTCGGGCAGCCCCCCCACGCGGCACGTGATCGGGTCGACCTCGCAATTGCCTTCACCAGAGCGTATCCAGCTCTGCCCGTCCGAGGATCTGCGCGTTTCATAGCTGGACCCATATCCGGCGTGGTTGTAAACCACATCGAGCAATACCTTGATATGCCGCTTGTGTGCTTCGTCAACGAGATGTTTCAGGTCGTCAAGACTGCCGAACTGTGGCTCCATCGCCGTAAAGTCATCGATCCAGTAACCGTGAAAACCAAAATGTTTAAATTCCGGGATGCCGAGTTTTGCCGGCGCGCTGGCATAAAAACTTTGGGTGACCTGTTTCTGAACGGGGTTGATCCACAGTGCAGTGATCCCCAGGTCGGCGAGCTCGTCCAGTTGCCGGGTCAAACCTTTCAGATCGCCGCCGTGAAAACCGCCCGGATTGCTGCGTTCGACCCTACGATTGTTCGTGCTGTCTCCATCGGCGTAGCGATCGATCAGCACGAAATACAGAATGTCGTCAGCCCAATCCGATGCCGCATACGAGAGCGCGGGCGAGAAGAAAAAAATGCACAATAAGAAAAACGGCGCGAATCGAGCCAGGACGGGACGGGATTTGCGTATTCTGAATTTCATTTCAGAAACCGGGATAGAGTTCCAGCCGCAATTGCATTCTCCTCATGCTGCGCGGACGCCAAGCAGGCGGAGCGAAGCCTTTTATATTTGCCGCCAGCCAGCAGCGCCTACAGTGCTAATGCAAAACCATTGTCTCACTGAACTGAACACTGTGCTACAAAACATTTCGGAAATTTTCCAGGCACGATATTTTTTAACCCCGCGAATTAAAAAATAGCCATGGCCTAAAATAAAAAACCCGCATTCGCGGGTTTTTTATTGGTGCAACGAAACTGAACTGGATTACTTCAGCTTGGTTTCCTTGTACATAACGTGCTTGCGTGCCTTGGGATCGTATTTTTTCATTTCGATCTTTTCCGGCGTGGTGCGCTTGTTCTTGGTGGTGGTGTAGAAATGACCGGTACCGGCACTGGATTCGAGTTTGATTTTTTCGCGCATGTGCGGCTCCTTAAACTTTCACGCCGTTGGCGCGTACTTCAACCAGCACCGCATCGATGCCATTCTTGTCGATGGTACGCAGCGCTGCATTGGTCAAGCGCAGGCTGACCCAGCGGTTCTCGCTCTCGACCCAGAAGCGGCGACGTTGCAGGTTAGGCAAAAAACGACGCTTGGTTTTATTGTTTGCGTGGGAAATATTGTTCCCGGTCATTGGGGCTTTCCCCGTTACTTGACAGACACGTGCCATGGCTCTACTCCAACCGATTTCAAAAGAGCGCGGATTCTACCGAAGTAATCCGGAATGTTCAACCTGAATTTTTGGCCTGAATTTCTGGGCGCGCCGCGCCGCGCCCGCCGTCAGCACTTTAACTAAACTGAAATATTCGCTGCGTATGCTACCGCGCTTGCCCACCCACAGGGTAATTCTTCAGGATTTTAAAGATGGAAAGCCCATACAAAGGCAAGACCGGTTTAAAGCGCGTCTGGAGCGCGTTGTTTTACTCACTGGCCGGATTGCGCGCCGCAATCCGCCATGAGGATGCCTTCCGCCAGGAGGTGCTGCTGGCAACCATCCTCATCCCGACTGCGTTGTTTTTGCCCGTCAGTGCAGTCGGCAAGGCATTGATGATCGCCAGCGTGTTGCTGGTGTTGATAGTTGAATTGCTCAATTCCGCAGTGGAGGCCGCCGTGGATCACACTTCATTGGATCATCACCAACTAGCCAAACGCGCCAAGGACATAGGCAGTGCAGCGGTATTGCTAAGCTTGCTGAATGTCGTTTCGGTTTGGTTGCTGATCCTGCTTTGCTGAACGCTGTAACGAAATCCTCATAAATCCTTCATCAAACTTTCTTATTCGGATGAGAAAGTGTGTGCCATGAATATCCACCAAGGAGAAAACATGGCAAATCGTATGTTGCGTATCGCTGTTGTAACAGAAACCTATCCGCCGGAAATCAACGGCGTGGCGGTGACCATCAGCCGTATGGTGGAAGGCCTGCGCCAACGACACGTGGTTGAATTGATACGTCCGCGCCAGAATCGACAGGACATTGCAAAGGATGGACTCACCTTGCAAGAGGTATTGGTGCGCGGCTTCCCGATTCCACGTTATCCGGGTTTGCAATTGGGCCTGCCGGCCAAACAACGGTTAATCAAACTCTGGTCCCAGCAGCGTCCCGATGTGGTTCATCTGGTCACCGAAGGACCGCTGGGTTCATCCGCCCTGGCCGCCGCACGCAAACTAGGCATCCCGGTCAGCAGCGATTTCCATACCAACTTCCACAGCTACAGCCAGCATTATGGTTTCGGCTGGCTGCAAAAGACCGTTGCGGCTTATTTGCGCAAGTTGCACAACCGCACCGACGCCACGCTGGTTCCCACCCAGGAGCTGCGCGACACGCTGGCTAAAGAGGGCTATCAAAACCTGCAGGTCGTCGCACGCGGCGTGGATACCACCTTGTTCCATCCGAGCAAGCGCAGTGAAAAACTGCGCCTGCAATGGGGCGTGGTTGGCGATGACGATCTGGCGGTTATTTATGTGGGACGCATCTCGGCAGAAAAGAATCTGCCGCTGGTGCTGCGCGCCTTCAATGCGATGCAGGCCTTCAATCCTAATCTGAAACTGATATTGGTTGGTGATGGCCCGGTGCGCGCAGAGTTGCAACGGCAACATCCCGGAATTATTTTTGCCGGGATGAGAACCGGCGAAGACCTCGCGGCGCATTACGCGTCAGGGGATATCTTCCTGTTCCCGAGCATGACAGAAACCTACGGCAACGTGACGGTGGAGGCGATGGCCAGCGGGCTTGCCGTAGTGGCCTACCGTTATGCGGCAGCAGCCGAACATATCGCGCACGGAGAAAACGGTTTGCTTGCCGGGTTCGGCGATGATAAGGAATTCATGCAACTGGCGAACGGATTGGCCATTGATGGGGCGCTCGTCGGCAAACTGCGCAGGCAAGCACACCAAACCATGTTGAAACTCGATTGGCAAAACATCGTAGGCGAATTCGAGCAAGCCCTTGCACAACTAACCGTCAAACCGGAGGTGCATCATGTCACACCGAATCTACAACCTGCAACGGATCCAAACCTGGGATGAAGCCTGGTGCTTGCGCTTCAACCGCGCAAGCATCAGTCCGGCGATACGCCAGGCTTTCCGCCTGATCAGCCGGCTGGGCGACGGTATTTTCTGGTACGGCCTGATGTTGTGGCTGCTGGTTAAATATCAGGCTGCCGCGCTGCTGCCGGTGTTGCACATGGCTGCCGCCGGACTGGTTTGCACAGTCCTGTATAAATGGTTGAAACGCAAGACACACAGGCCGCGCCCATTCAACAGGAATCTGGGCATCAGCTGCGGCATTGCGCCGCTGGATCAATTCAGTTTCCCCTCCGGCCACACACTTCATGCCGTAGCCTTCAGTGTCGTGGCCTTGGCCTACTACCCGGCGCTCGCCTGGTTGCTGCTGCCGTTCACCGCACTGGTCGCCATTTCGCGCCTGGTGCTTGGGCTGCACTATCCCAGCGATGTACTGGCCGGAATAGTCATAGGCGCAACAATCTCGGGAATATCGTTAGGCTTCTAACTGCTCTAACCCTAAAAACAGATCCGGCGGCAGCGGCAAGTGATAGTTGATCTGCCGCATGGTGTGCGACCTGACACGGGCATGCGCCAGATGCGGCAGTGGCGGTTCGGGATGCCAGACCGGATTGCGGCCTTCAATTACCTGGTTGATTTGCACCAAGCGCCGCGAAGTTTCGCGCAAGTAATAATTGAAACGACGTTTCAGATTGCGGTCCAGCACTTTTCCGGTATGGTATAGCCCCTCGGCTAATCGACTGCCGCGCAGCATAGCTTCACCGTGTGCCAACAGCATGATCGCGCGTCGGGCTTTTTTCGGATCACATTGAAAGTGCGTTGCGGCGAAATGTGCCAGCACATCCTGATTCTGCTTGAGCAATTTGGCAGGCGAGTTGAACACGTGATTCTTGACATGCGCGTCCATCGCCCATTCGCTGGACGCATGCGTCAGCATCGGAACATTCGCCCATAGTTTTTCATGGGCCGGCACGAAGTGGTTATGCGCAATAATGTCCACCAGCAAGTGACTGGCAAAGCCCAGTGCAATGGCACGCTCTTCATCACAGCGGGCCTGCTCCAGCAATCTGCGCGCAGTGTCCCATTGGTGCGTTTGTTGGAAATCATGCGTTCCGGCATGTCGTCCGGTCAGCGCCAAATCCGGCAGGCATGCACCTGCCATCACCCAACCCGGGAATGCGCACACGGCACGGCGGAAGCGCGTGTCGGCCAGCGGAATCGCCCACACCAGTTGCTGGGCAAAATAAACATGGGTATACAAACCCCACGCCAGCGCATCGCTGCTGTAAAGCAACAATGGGATGAACCATGCCAAATGCCGAAACTTATTCATGGCATCGCACCTTACACGGCGAATGCGAAGCTTCCGTGAATCTTGTGTTGCGGAATAGTTAAACCGGAAAAGGCTCCTGCTGCTAAATTCACCAGCAACACGGGCAAAAGCGATGGATGACGAAAGAATCGATTGTTCCCGGTGTGCCGCGGCAGCCAATCTTGCAACCAACTTGTAACACGGCATTAACCCAACTGAAACATTTGCTAATTATCCTGCCGTAACCTGCTACTCATTAAGACATGTACGATGAAAACGCTCCAGGACATACTCAAGCAACGCGACCTCTCCGCGCTGTTCCAGCCGATCATGGATATTGCCAGCGGCACGTTTCTTGGTTTTGAGGGGTTGATTCGCGGCCCGGCTAACAGCCCGCTGCATTCACCTGCCAAGCTGTTCGCCGCAGCTAAACAACAGGGGCTTGCACTTGAGGTGGAAATGCTATGCCGCCAGATCGTGCTGGAATCCTTTGCCACCCAAAATCTGCCCGGCAAACTATTCCTGAATGTCAGCCCGGAAACCTTAACCCACCCCAGCTTCAAGAACGGGCAAACGCTGACCTACCTGGAAAATCTCGGCCTCGACCCGGAGCTTGTCGTCATCGAAGTCACCGAGAATCAACCCACCTTCGATTTTGAAGGTATGCGCAATGCGCTGCTGCATTATCGCGGCATGGGTTTCCAGATTGCGATGGATGATTTGGGCGAAGGCTTCTCAAGCTTGCGCCTGTGGTCTGAGTTGCGACCGGAATATGTAAAAATAGACATGCATTTCGTGCAGAGCGTCAACACCGACCCGCTCAAACAGCAGTTCCTGAGATCGATTCAAAGCATCGCGCTCAGTTCAGGCACCCAAGTGATCGCGGAAGGCATCGAAACGGCCGCTGAATTCAAATTTATCCGCGATATCGGGATTGCTTGCGGGCAAGGCTATTTCATTGCCCGCCCCAATCACATCCCGCCATTGAGCCCTTGCGTAGAGGTAGGCTGTTTACTCAACACCCAGCATCCCATCAAACAACCGTATAACAACAGCCGTAATATCACGGTGGAAACCATCTTGCGTTATGTTGAACCGGCCCAACCGGAAACAAAAATTGAAAAGATATTGGCCAGCTTTGCCGCCAATAAAGACTTGCGGGCCATACCTGTGGTTAACCATGGCCGTCCGGTCGGACTGATCAACCGTTATGAATTCGTGGATAGCCTTGCCCAGCCTTTCCGCCGTGAACTGCTCGGCAAAAAACCTTGCGAAGATATGATGATCGCAACGCCGTTGCTGGTGGAAAAAACAACGCCTATCCACGAGCTGAGCGGATTTTTGAGTGCATCCGAAATCCGCCATTTTACCGACGGCTTCATCATCACCGAGCAAGGCCGCTACCTCGGGATCGGCACCGGACAGGACTTGTTGCGCGAGATCACCAAAGCCCAGATCGAAACCGCGCGCTATGCCAACCCGCTGACACTTTTGCCCGGCAATGTCCCGATCAATGAGCACATCGAGTATTTGCTGCAATCCGGAAAATCCTTCGCCGTTTGTTATGCTGACCTCGACAACTTCAAGCCATTCAACGATGTGTGCGGCTATCGCAAGGGTGATGAATTGATCCAATTCACCGCCAGGCTGCTCAGTCATGTCTGCGATCCGGCAACCGATTTTATCGGCCATATCGGCGGTGACGATTTTATCCTTGTCCTGCAAAGTCCGGATTGGGAGCAACGCTGCGATCAGGCCATTGCTGCTTTTGCACATACTTCCTCGGCAATGTTCGAAAAAAATCATCGCTCCATCGGCGGGTACCTCACCGGGGATAGGCAAGGACGCGTCATCCACCATCCGCTACCCACCCTCTCGATCGGCGTGATCTGGGTTATTCCGGAGCTGTTCAGCTCACATTATGAAGTGGCAGAAGCAGCCACGGCCGCCAAAAAAATGGCCAAGGAAAAACCCGGCAACAGCCTGTTCATTGAACAGCGTAACCTGCACCCACACGGGGCGACTGAAAAACAACATGGAAATGAGGGAGTCCATTATGGATAAGCATTCGCCACATATACTGCTAAGCGCTTTCCGTGGTGGCCGCCTCGCGCTCCACCTTGTTCATGGGGTGTTGCTGGCAATCATATATCCCAATCTGAAGCAAACCAGGCAACATCGCATCCTGAAAGCCTGGAGCAGGCAACTGCTGTCTATCCTCAACATCGGCATCCAGATCGAGGGGCAGCAGCCCGCGCGTGGCGAAAGCGGATGTTTGATCGTCGCAAACCATGTCTCATGGCTGGATATTTTTGTGCTGAATGCGATCCATCCAGCGCTTTTCATTGCCAAATCGGAAGTGCGCAATTGGCCCGTCATCGGTTGGATCAGCCGGCGTAGCGGCACTATTTTCATTGAACGTGCCATGCGTCAGGATGCCTCGAAGATCAAGCAGCGCGTCAGCCTCTTGCTAAAACAGGGTGCTTGTATCGGACTTTTCCCGGAAGGCACGACAACGGACGGCACACAGGTCGGTCACTTCCACTCGGCACTCATCCAGCCGGCGATTGATGCGGGCGTAAGGCTGTGCCCAATCGCATTGCGCTATCAGAATGAAGATGGGTATCTGAGCTCCGCTGCTGCCTTCACCGGCGACACCACACTGGCGCAGTCCATCTGGCAAATTCTGCGCTGCCCGCAGCTCAACGCGTTAGTGGTGTTCACCCCCGCGCTGCTGGCCGTCAACGAGAATCGCCGCGTACTGGCACGCACGGCACAAACAGCCATTGCGCAAGGTCTGCAAAATGTCGGTATCACCCGGCAAGCAATCACGCAGCCAGCCGCTTCTGCCGTTCCGCAAACCATGCTTTCATCACAGTCTGCTTATGCCTTGCTGATCAATCCGGCCTTGAATCAACTCCCCAAGTAGAGATTTCATACTTCCTTCATATTCCCGTCATCACGCTGAAACAAGACGTCTCTAAGCTGTACGCATCTTCAACCCATCAACAGGAGATGCAATGTTAGAACTCAACCGGCAAACCCAACCCGCCGATCACAGGCGATTAACCACTTCCATCGCGCACAGCGATGCGGAAATACTGGAAGCGCAACGCCTGCGTTATAAAGTATTCGCCGAAGAAATGGGCGCCAGCCTGCCCAGCGCAAGCGAAGGAATTGACCGCGATATTTTCGATAACTACTGCGAGCATTTGTTGGTGCGCGAAAGTACAGAAAATAAAGTTGTGGGAACTTATCGCATCCTCTCACCCGATCAGGCGGAAAAGATCGGCGGCTATTATTCCCAGACCGAATTCGATATGACCCGGCTGCTGCATCTCAGCGACAGCATGGTGGAAGTCGGACGTTCCTGCGTGCATTGGGATTACCGCGATGGCGCGACGATCACCCAGTTGTGGAGCGGCTTGGCCCAATACATGCAGCAACACCGCCATGAATATCTGATCGGTTGCGCCAGCATCAGCATGGCGGATGGCGGCCATGTCGCGGCCAGCATCTATCGCAAATTGCACCGCCTCTATGCCGCCCCTGTCGAATACAGCGTGTTCCCGCGCTGCCCGTTACCGCTGCATGCACTGAATCAATTCCTCGATGCGCCGGTTCCGCCGTTGCTCAAAGGCTATTTGCGGCTGGGTGCTTACATCTGCGGCGAGCCGGCCTGGGATCCCGAATTCAACACCGCCGACCTGTTCATCCTGCTGCCGATGTCGCGCATGAGCAGCCGCTACGCCAAGCATTTTCTCAAAGCGTAATCCCATATCAGGTGTGTAACAGCACACCCTACCAATACAAACGGCCTCTTCGGAGATCCGTTCGTTATTGTATTCTTGCAACTTCCCGTGACGCCTAATTTAATTTTCGTTGGCCACGCCCGTACCAGAGCTGACTAGCATTGGCAATTTTCACCACCAGCAACATCACCGGCACTTCGACCAGCACGCCGACCACGGTAGCCAATGCAGCACCGGACTGAAAGCCAAACAGGCTGATTGCGGTGGCCACCGCCAGCTCGAAAAAGTTGCTCGCGCCTATCAAGGCAGACGGCGCGGCGACAGAATGCAACACACCCAAGCGGCGGTTCAGACTATAGGCCAGCCCTGCGTTGAACAATACCTGGATCAGGATCGGCATGGCCAGCATCGCGATCACCAGCGGTTGCGCAACGATGGCATTACCCTGCAAAGCAAACAACAAAACCAGGGTCACCAGCAGCGCACCCCTCGAGTATGGAGCAATGTGTTCCATTGCCTGTTTGAATACCGCCTCGTCCTTTGCCAACAATTGTCGCCGCAGCAGTTGCGCGATGATGACCGGAATCACGATGTAAAAGACTACCGAGACCAGCAGCGTATCCCACGGCACGGCGATGCTGGCGATGCCGAGCAACAGCCCCACCAGCGGCGCGAAAGCGAAGATCATGATGGTGTCGTTGAGCGCCACTTGCGACAGCGTGAAATACGGATCGCCTTTCACCAGATTGCTCCACACGAACACCATCGCGGTGCACGGCGCGGCAGCCAGCAAAATGAGTCCGGCAATATAACTGTCGGTTTGATCGGCAGGCAGATAAGCAACGAACACATGGCGGATGAACAGCCAGCCGAGGAAGGCCATCGAGAAAGGTTTCACGCCCCAGTTGATGAACAGCGTTACAGCGATGCCGCGACTATGCGCCCTGACCTGATGCAGCGCGGCGAAGTCGATTTTCAGCAGCATCGGAATAATCATCACCCACACCAGCACGCCCACCGGAATATTGACCCTGGCGATTTCCAGACTGGCGATGGCATGAAATACGCCGGGCAGGAATTGCCCGAGCAGCACGCCGACAACGATGCACAGCCCGACCCACACGGTCAGGTAACGTTCGAACAAGTTCATTTCGTTAATCCTGGATGCGGCCGATTTCGGCGAGTTTTTCTTTCAGCGTGAGCTTGTCCAATGATTCGATCGGCAAGCTCATAAACAACTGGATACGCCGCGCCAGTTGTTCGGATGCCTTGCGAAACGCCGCACGCTTAGCCTCATCGCCACCCTCCACATGCGCCGGATCGGGTATGCCCCAATGCGCGGTGGCAGGTTTGCCCGGCCAGATCGGGCAAGTTTCGCCTGCCGCGTTGTCGCATACGGTAAAGATGAAATCAATCTCAGGCGCACCGGGTGCGGCGAACTCATCCCAGCTCTTGCTGCGCAATCCTTCTGTGCCTAGCCCTTGCTGTTGCAACAACTCCAGCGCGAACGGATTGACACGTCCAACCGGCTTGCTACCCGCACTGTGTGCAATAAATCGCCCTTTGCCCAATGCGTTGAACAGCGCCTCCGCCAAAATACTGCGTGCGGAATTGCCGGTGCATAACACCAATACCTGATATTTCTTGTCTTGCAAGATAAACTCCTTGAAAAATCCATTAACCATTTATTTTTTCGGCTTGCAGGCCTCGGGGGCGCCACCACAACAGTTTTCAGTCAAATACGCCACCATGCCGTTCATCACCGCAAAGTTTGCGGCATAGTAAATAAAGCGTCCTTCCTGCCGGCCCTCCACCAGCCCGGCATGGCTGAGTGTCTTAAAATGAAACGACAGGGTCGCCGGAGATACTTTCAGTTTTTCGGCCACCTGTCCTGCCGCCATGCCCTCCGGCCCACGCTCCACCAGCAAACGATAAATCCCCAGACGGGTGGGTTGAGCCAAAGCCGATAATGCTTTTACCACTTGAGCCGATTTCATCATCTTACGCTTCCATTGTTAAACAATTATTAAAGTATCAGCGTCAATTAAAACATGAATACCGGGAATAAGCGAGATCGGTTCGTTGTGCGTTTACAAGAGAACGGATGGCTCATAGACTACGCGCTATCCTGGTAACAAAATCTTCAAGCCGCACGGGTAGTATTACCCGTTATCTACGCCAACCAGTGTATTACCCGATGGTTAACAGCGAACACACTTCGAAACAATATGACGCAGAACTCGAGTCCGTGCGCGAGCGGGTATTGCTGATGGGAGAGCTGGTCGGAAAACAAGTCCGTCTCGCCATTGAGGCACTGGGCGGCAGCAATGTAGCATTGATCAATCGTATCATCGCCGATGACCACCGTGTCAACGCGCTGGAAGTGGGCATAGACGAAAGTTGCGCCCATATCATCGCGCGCCGCCAGCCCACTGCGGGTGACTTGCGCGTGGTGGTGATGATAATCAAAACGATCACCGATCTCGAACGTATCGGCGATGAAGCAAAAAATATTGCCATTTCGGCCAGGAATTTGGCACAGAAGAACAGCCTCACCGTGCCTCGTTTTAAAAAAATAAAATATATGACGGATCTGACGCTGGACATGTTGCGCCAGTCGCTGGACGCCTTTGCGAAACTGGATATTTCAGCTGTCGCGCAGATAGTCCGCCAGGATGAGCAGGTGGACGAAGAGTTCCGCGCCATCATGCGTTATCTTGTCACTTTTATGATGGAAGATCCGCGCACTATTTCCAGCGCACTAGACATCCTGTTTGTCGCCAAGGCCATTGAGCGGATCGGTGACCATGCCAAAAACATGTCCGAATACGTGGTCTACATGGTTAAGGGGCGCGATATCCGCCATATCACGATGGAGGAAATGGAGCGCGAAGTGCGGGAATAATTTACTGCAACCTAGTAGCGTCCATTGGCACGGTAAATGTAATTCCTCAACTCTGTGGATTGGGTATTCGCGCGCCTCACGATGCTGTGCATATTGCGCGCCACGCCCCGCATGACGCGATATACGATCATTGGATGGGAATTGATCAAGCTTTCGAACTTGTCCCGTTCCAGGCTCAACACTTTGCTATCACCCACTGCGTAAAGCGTTGCGCTGATCTGTGCGACGGCACCGCCTACAAATGTGATCATCCCTGCCAGATCACCTGGCTTGAGCACGTGGATGATGGATTCTCCTTCACCACTTTCGATCTTTACCTCAATATCTCCATACGCAAGGATATACAGATTGTCTGGCCGTGCGTCACCCGGCTGAACTATGACCTCGCCGGATTTATATTCTTGAACCTTAAACAATCCCTCGGCGGGCGCGAAAACCAAGTGCAACATTCTTTCATGAAAGAATGTTGGATGGCGGAAAAATACAAACACCTCACCTTGGATGATAGAGTCTTGATTCAAACCCAGCTCCAGCAAGGATTTAAACCAGGGGCAATTGCCGA
>JANXXX010000026.1 GCA_025350405.1 Gallionella sp. | reverse complement strand
GTCTTTACGGTCTTAAAAGAGCCACAAAAAATGCACTTTCGACCATTCAAAAAGTTGGTCGCACAACTAAATACTGTATGAACGCCTGTAACCATAAGTATCTCCAAGGATACACTGGTTACGAAACGCCCTAATTACCTTGAAATATATAGGTCAGCAGGCAAATAACGGCCTGAATATAAATGCGCATCGATATTCACTGGTACATTACCATGCTAGGATTATATTATCGTATTTTGGCACTGTTTGATGTGCCGGCCATGTGCCATATCCGATAACTTTAAGCGAATTTGTAGTGTCGGAGAATATCGTGGAATTCGGAGTGCAGACAATCTAATGCAAACAGCAAACAAGTTCTTCCTGGTACGACAATCGATCCTGGATCGCGCCCAGAATTTGGAAGGATTCGAATTACTGCTCCGCTCCAGCCAGAAGAATACGGCGCAACTCCTGGATGACGACACCTCCAGCAGTCTGGTGATGAACCATGCTTTCAACGAGCTCGGCTTCAAATCCTTGCTTGGCAAGTATCGTGGCTTTATCAATGTCAGCCGCAACATATTGATGAGCGACATGATCGAGCTGCTGCCCAAGAATCAACTCGTCTTTGAATTGCTGGCAACTATCGAAATCGATGCCGAGGTTGTGGAACGTTGCAAACATCTCAAATCTCTTGGCTATCAGCTGGCACTAGATGATGTCATGCATCATTCCAATGCCGTTGATCCGTTGCGCGGTGTTGTCGATGTGATCAAAGTCGATATTGAAAACCCGGACCAGGTCAAAAAAACTGAAATTGTGTCACGCTTTAAAAAATGGCCGGTGAAGCTGCTTGCCGAAAAAGTGGACAACATGGAAGCAGCCAAGCGCTGCTTTGATCTGGGCTTCAACCTGTTTCAGGGCCACTATTTTTCCAGGCCCTCCATAATCGCCGGCAAGCGCCTGGCCCATTCCGAGCTGGAATTGATACGCCTGATCGGGCTGGTAATGAGTGAAGCAGAAACCGGCAAAATCGAAAAAGTGTTCAAGGAAAACCCCGGATTGAGTTTCAACTTGTTACGCCTCACCAATTCGACAGCCTTGGGTACATATCAAAAGACCACCTCAGTAAATCACGCGATCATGAAACTCGGTCGGCGGCAATTGCTCCGGTGGCTGCAAATGCTGCTATTCGCCAACGACAAAAATGCCATCTTTCCCAATCCCCTGCTGCAACTTGCAGCGACGCGCGGCAAATTCATGGAATTGCTGGCACGGCAAATAGACAGAGGCAATCAGGATATGGAAGATTATGCATACATGGTTGGCATCATGTCGCTGATGGATACGCTGCTCAGCATGCCGCTCGCCGAAATCATCTCGCCGCTAAACTTGCCGTATGATGTTTCCAGTGCGCTGTTGTTCCGCTCCGGGCAATTCGGCAACATGCTGCAATTGATCGAGCAGCTGGAAAGACATGATGTGGAAGCGGCCAGCCAATCGCTCGAGGAATTGGCTCCTCTCGATATCTCGCAGGTCAACACGGCGCAAATCGAAGCGCTGGCCTGGGCCAATATGATCGGGCAGGAAGCATAAGCTGCGTTGCCTGCAGAATAGCCGGGCGGACGCAGATCGATTTAGCGGGAGCATCAACGGTGCTACAATCCCGCCCCCGATTTATATTGAAGGAGAACCCACATGCGCCGCATACTTATTGCAGTTGTATTGGCTGGCTTGTCGACTTTGACTTACGCCTCCGGTTTTGAACTGTCCAGCCCGGAAATTAAAGCCGGTAGCACCATACCCAAGAGTTTCGAATTCAATGGTTTTGGTTGTTCCGGCGATAACAAGTCGCCAGCGCTCAAATGGAGCGGTGCGCCCAAAGATACCAGGAGTTTTGCCGTGACCGTGTACGACCCCGATGCGCCGACCGGTTCGGGCTGGTGGCACTGGGTGGTCTTCAACATCCCGGCTGATGTCACCGAGCTGGCCGCGAACGCGGGTGCGCTCAACAGCACGACCCTGCCGAAAGGCGCAATACAAGGCCATAGCGACTACGGCTCGGCAGCCTGGGGCGGCACCTGCCCGCCACAAGGGGATAAGCCGCATCGCTATATTTTCACCGTCTACGCGCTCAAAACCGACAAGATTGACGTCTCAGCCGATGCCACTGCCGCGCTGACTGGTTACATGATCCATGCGAATATGCTGGGCAAAGCCAGCTTCACCGCAACATACGGACGTGCCAAATAGGCCTATATAGGGCGGGATGACATATCCCGTCTGATGGAGAAAGGTTTCACAAACTGCATCGAGTGATGCTAGACTCCTAATCGCTGCATGTGCAGTAATCACTTCTGAGGGAAAAAACATGAACAGAAAAGAACTCATAGACGCCTTGTCCGACAAGACAGGCAGCTCCAAAGCAGACGCTGACCGCAACATTGCAGCGCTGATCGAAATCGTCACCAACACCTTGAAGAAGGGTGACAACGTCGCTCTGGTTGGCTTCGGCACCTTCGAAGTACGCAAGCGCGCTGCACGTGCTGGCCGTAACCCCAGCACTGGCGAAGCAATCAAGATCAAGGCAGCAAAGGTTCCGGCATTCAAGGCTGGCGCAACGCTGAAGACCGCAGTCAACGGCGCAAAGAAGTAATCATTTCCAGGTACACCAGCCTTCTGCGAAGGCTGGTGACTGACCGCTCTATATCGCCGTCTCCCGGCGACGGTATTCCCGAAGCAACACACTCCCCCAAGTTTTATTAACTTATCACGCTGTTGGTGACCACAGATTTTTCGCGGCCTGTTCCATTCCGGAGTACGATAGTCAGGTCTGAACATTTCATTCATGGTCAACTAACGCTATGGAACGCCCGATAAAACCTCCAGGCGCCCTATTCTGGAATCTGCCCTCTGCATCCCTGCAAGCGCAGTTGGAAGCGACTGCGGACGGGCTGAGCCAGCGGGAAGCGCGGGCGCGGATTGCCCAGTTCGGCCCCAACACGTTGCGGGATCACGGTGAACGGCCGCTGCTGATCCAGTATCTGAGCCACTTCAAAAGTCCGCTGGTGATGGTGTTGCTGGCGGCCAGCGCGGTGTCCGCGCTGACCGGCGAGATCACCGGGTTCGTGATCATCTGGGCCATCGTGCTGATGAGCGTGACGCTGGATTTCGTTCAGGAATATCGCGCTGGTCGTGCCGCAGAGCAGTTGAAGAAGGCTGTCGCGGTACGCGCCACAGTGTTGCGCGACGGCCACCCGCAGGAGATCACGATTGCACAGCTGGTGCCGGGCGATGTGGTGCTGCTGGCTGCGGGCGATTTGATTCCAGCAGATTGCCGCTTGCTCGAGGCGAAAGATTTTTTCATCAACCAGGCGTTGCTGACCGGCGAATCCTATCCGGTCGAAAAACATTCACGCGAATTGCCGGCTCCGGCGGCAGACCTCAGCCAGGCCGAGAATTCCATATTCATGGGTACTTCGGTCATCAGCGGAATGGCCAAGGCGATGGTGTGCCGCACCGGCTCCGACACGGCAGTGGGCGATATCGCGGACTCGCTGGCGGTCAAGCCACCACCCACGGCATTCGAGCTGGGCACGCAGAGTTTCGGCATGCTGATCATGCGCCTGACTTTCCTGCTGGTGCTGTTCGTGTTTTTGATCAACGCGTTTTTTCACCGGCCGTTCCTCGAATCATTTTTGTTCGCGATCGCGCTGGCCGTCGGCCTCACGCCGGAACTCTTGCCTATGGTGGTCACGGTGACGCTGTCGCGCGGCGCGCTGCGCATGGCGAAGAAGCAGGTGATCGTGAAGCAACTCGCGGCGATCCACAATCTGGGCAGCATGGACGTGCTGTGCACCGACAAGACCGGCACGCTCACCGAAGGGCGCATCAAGCTGGAACGCCATCTCGACGCACAGGGCAACGACAGCGCGCAGGTGTTGCAGCTCGCCTATCTCAACAGTTTTTTCGAGACCGGGCTGAAGAGTCCGCTGGACGATGCGATTCTCAGGCACGCGGAGATCGACGTCAGAGGCTGGCATAAGATCGACGAGGTGCCGTTCGACTTCGAGCGGCGGCGCGTTTCGGTACTGGTCGACAATGGATTGGCTGGACAAGAGTTGGCCGGGCAAGGATTGTCCGGGCAGGGCAACAAACGGCTGCTCGTGGTCAAGGGTTCGCCCGAAGATATCCTCAGGCTGTCCACACAATATGCCGTCGGCGAACTGGAAAGCACACTACCGCTGGACGAGCAGGCGCTTGCAGCGATCAATGCCTTGCACGACAGCCTCGGCAAGGAAGGCTTCAAGGTGCTCGGCATCGCCTGGCGTCCGGTGGCGCTGGATCATCCGCATGCCGTTGTCGACGATGAGAGCGAGCTGATCTTCGCCGGTTTCGCCGCGTTCCTCGATCCGCCCAAGGAGAGCGCGGCGCATGCGCTCAAGGCGCTGGCGGCGGACGGAGTCAGCGTCAAGATCGTCACCGGCGACAGCGAGCTGGTCACCCGCTATGTGTGCGCGCAACTGGGCATGGCAGTTACCGGCGTGTTGAACGGCAGCGAGATTCAAAAGATGGATGACCCCACGCTGGCGGTTCGGGTGAGAGAAACCAATCTGTTCTGCCGTGTCACACCGGCGCAGAAGAATCGCATCATCCTGTCGTTGAAAGCGCAGGGGCACACGGTCGGTTATCTCGGTGACGGCATCAACGATGCGCCTTCGCTGCGCTCGGCAGATGTCGGCATCTCGGTGGACAGCGCCGTCGATGTCGCCAAGGCGGCAGCCGACATGATCATGTTGCGCCACGACCTGGGCGTGCTGCACTCGGGCGTAATGGAGGGGCGGCGCACTTTCGCCAACATCATGAAATACATCATGATGGGCACCAGCTCGAATTTCGGCAATATGTTCAGCATGGCCGGTGCGACATTGTTCCTGCCGTTCCTGCCGATGCTGCCGTCGCAGATACTGCTCAACAACCTGCTCTACGATGTCTCGGAGCTTGCGATACCGATGGATAACGTTGATCACGATAATCTGACCCATCCCCGGCATTGGGACACGGCCTTCATCCGAAATTTCATGTGGGTGGTCGGGCCGGTCAGCTCGGTGTTCGACTTCCTGATGTTCTTCATCCTGCTGAAAGTTTTCGCTGCCGGTGAAGAGCTGTTCCACACCGGCTGGTTCATCGAGTCCATCGCCACGCAGGTGCTGGTGATCTTCGTGATCCGCACCCGTGGCAATCCGTTCAAGAGCCGCCCGAACATTGCGTTGGCCAGCGCTTCACTGGCGGTGGTGCTGGTAGCCGCTGCGTTACCGTTCACGCCGTTTGCGGCGCAGCTCGGTTTCGTCGCTCCGCCGCCACTGTTCTTCATGATCCTGCCGGGAATGGTGCTGTGCTATCTGGCGGCAGTGGAATTCGTGAAGCGATATTTTTACCGGCGATTTTTGGTAAATTAGAATATCAACCACAAGATTTTTATGGCCGAAATCCGCGCAGGGATCGTGCGTACGGCAGCGTTTGCTGTGTACTTTCTGGATGTCGAAAATTAGCGATCCAGCCTGGATGCAATCTCACGCTCTGCAGCCGCCCAATGTTCGTCGGAGCGGCCCTGAAAACCATGTTGCTCGGCGATATAGTAAGCGGCCGTTTCCACCATGCGATAGCGTTCTTCCGGAGTGGGTATTATTGCCGCCTTGTACGCAGCAGTCGATGGTTTGGCCTTGGCGGGCGCAGCCTTTTTTGCGGGAGATTTTATTTTGGCGGCAGGGGTTGCCGCTTTTTTTACTGCGGGCGGCTTTGCTTTCTTTGTTTTTGCTGTTGCGGTCAAAGGTTTTTTCGCCGCCACTTTTTTCTTGGTCGCTGTTACCGTCGCTTTAGTGGTTTTCGGTTTGCCGGACGCAGCACTACTGGTCTTAGTTTTTGTCTTGGTTTTGGCTGCAACTTTTTTTGCCGCCGGTTTTGCTTTTTGCGCTACCATTTTGTCACCTCATCTAATGTCAATATTAGAAATCCTGGAACCATGCTGCGTAGCATGATATTGATGCGGGGCTTGCCAGTCAACAAGTTCCAGCTAATATTTGATGCCGGACACGCAGAGGGCAGCCGTTCATTGAACATATTAGCGTGACATGATTTTTCGCATACGCCAGGAGGACACTATCTATTCCGGCAATAAAAATTCGGGCATCCCGTAGCTGCATGAAGCTGGTGTTAGGGTTGCCGATTTGCGTGCTCATCTTCAGCATTTTGATGGCTTTGTTAGAGCGCATTTATCTGCTACTCTATGACGATGACATGACCGAACAACAAGGAGGTTCCATGCTGACGATACTGGTCATCAATTCGAAGGGCGGGTCTGGGAAGACCACCCTGACCACCAATCTGGCCAGTTACTACGCCAGCAAGAAAGTTAAAACTGCAATCATGGATTACGACTATCAGGGGTCGAGCCTGCAGTGGCTGAAAGTACGACCCGAGCAGGCAGAAAAAATCCACGGTGCCAATGCAGCCCCTCCCAAGGGCGCGACGATACAGCGCAGCACACAGATATGGATACCTGCGGACTCCGAGGTCGTGATCATTGATGCGCCTGCCGGAGTGAAAGGTCTGTTGCTGCAGGATCTTGTGCGCAGGGCGAACTTTATCGTGATTCCGGTCGCGCCCTCGCCGATTGATATTCACGCCACCGCCGATTTTGTCAAAGAGCTCTTCCTGTTCGGCGGGGCGCGCACTTCCAAGGCGAAGATCGCAGTAGTTGCCAACCGGGTGCGCAGTTCTTCCTCAGCGGTCTACGCGTCGCTGGAACGTTTTCTTAATTCGCTGAAGATGCCCTTTCTCACCAGCATCCGCGATTCGGAAATTTATCTCCATGCCGTCGAAAAAGGTTTGGGCGTGTTCGAAATGGATGAATCAATCACGGCTGCAGAGAGACGGGAGCTGATGCCTATCCTGAAGTGGCTGAATGGGCAATTCCCGAACAGATTCGGGTCACGCATCGAAGACAGAGCCTCAATCCTTGAAGGATCAAGAAAGTTCGCTGCCTTTCGCACGGGTACGCAGAACGTCACTACGCTCACCGCCACGGGCAGATTCAAGAGTTATCCATGACGCTGCTGAAAGGGGGCTTGCCGGCAGCGCAAAAGGCGGGATTCGGATAGTTCACCGAGCGCCATTAATTTTGTTACAATCACCCGTGCAAGTAACCAAGTGTATTCAAAAACATTCCGACTATTGAACACAGGCAGGTCGATATTCGCAGAAAGGGAACGCGTCATGCTGACAATACTAGTCATTAATTCCAAGGGGGGGTCAGGGAAGACCACTTTGAGTATTAATCTCGCCAGTTACTATGCCAGCAAGAAATTGAGAACCACGATCATGGACTATGATCCGCAGGGATCCTGCTTGCAGTGGTTGCGGTCACGGCCCGATCACATGGGAAATATCCACGGTGCCAATGCGGCTCCCCCGAAAGGTGCCAGCACCCTGCATAATTTGCAGAAGTGGGTTCCGGTCGGCACCGAGGTGTTGGTCATTGATGCGCCTTCCGGAGTGAAAGGCTTGTTGCTGCAGGAGATGGTGCGCAGGTCGAACTTCATTGTGGTTCCCGTTGTGCCATCCCCGATCGATATTCACGCCACTGCCGATTTTATCAAAGAGATGTTCACGATCGGCGGAGCTTGCCCGACAAAGAACCAGATTGCAGTCGTTGCCAACCGGATGCGCAGCAATTCCCCGGCACGCGCATCGCTGGAACGGTTCCTTATCTCCCTGAATCTGCCGTTTCTTACCAGTATCAGCGATTCGGACAATTACATTCACGCCGCAGAAAAAGGCTTGGGCGTGTTTGAAATGGATGAAGCAGAAACCTATGCGGAAAGGCAGGAATTTTTGCCTATCCTGAATTGGCTGGACGGAAATGCTTTGAACAGTCAGGCGGCTGAGTTTGAAGGCAATGTCGTGAACATAAAAGAATCCAAAAAATTTGCCGCCAATAGTTCTGGCGGAAAAGCTTGGCACTCGCCCATGCAGCGTAATGCGGACAAGCAATCTTCCTTGGCCCTGTCGTATCGTGACACCCTTGAGGAAAACCTTGCACGCGAGTCACGCGCCCTCAAATACGGCAATCCGCCTGGCAGTTCCAGTAGCGTGTTAAAGAAGCCTATTGTTCGTTAGTTCTATGTAGTGAAATTGTCGATCCACTTGAGCCGTTCATCAAAGCGTTTCAATTGGACACCCGGCAAATACAGCTGATATAAAATTTTCCGTATTTTAGGTTATTCATCCCATCCAGTTCGGAACAACCTGGGGAGGTGGCCGAATCATGCAACAAATGCAGCATTTGTTTTCCCCGCTCAAGCGTCACCCGCTGCGCATTGAACCACGTGCGGGTCAGTCCCTGCGCTCACTTGCACACCCTCGTTAGCATCCACCAGAATGAGAGTGGCTTCGTCGATTGAGCGCAGCCATTACCCAATACGCATAAATACGTATAGTTTTTCATCATCTCACCACAGACAATGCGCCGGGAACAGTAATAGAGTTCTCGCCCACCTGCACATCTGCTAACGGCCATCGCACCGCAGGAACGGTGTAAGGCAGCAGCGGATTCAAGCAACAGTTAGCACGAGACGAAACCCGCATAGGCGACGGAAGCCGCACCAGCAGCAGTTCTTGTTAAAGGGGATCACATGTTGCCTGCTACACCTGCAATCCGCATTGTCTTGCACCCATCTGGATTTGCCCGATCATCGCGATCACCTCTATGTCGTGCCGCAACCAGTTCTGGAGAAACTGCCGAAAAAAGTTGTTCTGCGAGTTAACCCACGTAGCTTCCAAATCAAACAAGGGAGAAGTCATGGCTAAATCAATTTCTGTTTTGTGCGTGCATGGCGTCGGCCATGGTGATCAGGATACTGATCTGGCAAGCTCATGGACCAAAGTCATCAACGATGGTCTGCTCGCATGGGACTCATCGCTGCAAGGCGAGATAACCTGCGACTTTCTCATGTACGACAAGCTGTTCGAGAAAGCGCCGCTCAACTCCGTCACTTATGCCAAAGCCTTCGCCGAATTGATCGCCAGCGGTGTTATGCATGGCATTGGCGATTTCTTTTCGCGCGAGCGCGGCCTGTTCGAGGTTCCCGACAAGATACGCTGGACGGCAGGCATGGTGGCGCAGTGGGTGAGCGACCAGCAACTGCGCAGCGATGCGCGCGACCGCATCCTGGAAAAAATGAGCGAAAAAAACTACGACCTCGTCTGCGCGCATAGCCTTGGCTCGCTGCTTTGCTACGACACCTTCCTGAATCAGCCTGCCGCTATCCAGAACAAATATTTCGTATCGTTCGGTTCACAGATCGGCAACCCCTGCGTGCGCGACACCTTCGCCGGAAGGATCGCGCCTTTGGCCAAGGCCGCGAAATGGTTCCACCTCTACAACCCGGAAGACCACGTGTTCACGGCAGACATCCGCCTTGCTGCCGACAATTTCGAAGAAGTCGGCACCCGGTTCGATGTACCCAACGACATCATCAATCACGACCCGACCTGGTATCTCGGCCACGCTAACACCCGCGCCACGGTGTGGCGCGATGTTTCCGGTGCCAAGGTCGCCCGCGCGATGACGCGCAGCATGGATACCTTCCGCAGCCTTGCCAAGAAACCCACTCGCCGCGCGCTGCTAATCGGCATCAACGACTATCCCGATCCCGCCAACCATCTGGACGGATGTGTGAACGATGTCTTCCTGATGAGTTCGGTGTTACAGGAAAGCGGTTTTGCGGCTGACGACATCCGGGTAGTATTGAATGACAGAGCCACCGCCGCAGGCATCCTCGAGCGCATGCGCTGGCTACTCGACGGCGTACAGTCCGGAGATGAGCGCGTGCTGTTCTATTCCGGCCACGGCGCGCAGATGCCCGTGTATGGCCCAACCAAAGAAGCTGACCACATGGACGAATGTCTGGTGCCATATGATTTCGACTGGACGCCGGAACATGCCGTCACCGACAAACAATTCCTCAACCTCTATAGCCAGTTGCCTTATGACAGCAACTTCGTCGCCATCTTCGACTGCTGCCATTCCGGTGGCATGACGCGCGAAGGTGCGCGCAAGGCCAGAGGCATCACCCCGCCGGACGACATTCGCCACCGCGCATTGCGCTGGAACGCAGAGTTGCAAATGTGGGAAGACAGAACGTTCACCAGCCCCAACCCATCGCTCTCGCAAAAGGGCGATACCAACTATCTCGGCAGCAACGGCGCCACTCGCCGCATCGGTCGCGCCATCAGCCTGCGCACATTGGCGAAAGGGCAATACGACGCAACGCGGCGCACACTCAAACATCACGGCCCCTACCTGCCCGTGATACTCGAAGCCTGCCAGGAAAGCCAACTCTCCTACGAATACCGCCACGGCACACAATCCTATGGCGCATTTACCTACAGCCTCGCCTCAATCCTGCGCGCAAACCGCAGCGAAAACATCAACCCAACTTTCATCAAGCTGGTGAGCGAAGTCCAAGTGCGACTCAAACAACTGAAATACCACCAGACTCCCAACTTGGTCGGCCCGAAGAGCGTGCTGCGGAAAGAGGTGCCGTGGGTTCAGAAAATAAGCGCTGCGAAAAAGAAGAGAGGTAAAGCATGAGCGTGAATCTCTCAGAATATGTTTTGCATTGGCACCATAAAGCGCGGCCTCGCTCCGCACATGTGGAAACAATTGCAATGCTGACCCCAATTGTTGGCCTCGTATTTGTTTGGCACTGGTACATACGCAACTCAAAAGCGCTTGAGCGTTTAAGGGAGTTACAAGACTGAAGGGTTTAAGGATTGCTCAACTGATTTCAATTAATACAGGGAAAGACCATTATGCCCATCGATCCCAAGAAACCTCGAAAAGTACTAGTCATACACGGTGTACAAACTGGCACCGATGCTGACCTGAACCAGGACAAGCTGATTGATGAGCTCATCAAAAGCCGTCTGGGTAATATTCCTTTCGCCTACCAGTGCGAATTATTTCGCTATGAGGATATTAATGATGCGGCCCAAAAGAAATTAACACAGCTGATGGACCTGCTCGTGCAGAACCCGGTCGGTAAAGTTGTTACCAAGAAGGTACTGGACATTGTTGGAGATGTTGTCATTTCTTTATCCAAGAACAGCACCGCGAACCAGATACGTGCCGGCCTCAAGCAAAGGCTGATAAATATCTATAACGAAGGCAGCCCATGCTACATCGTGGCACACAGCCTCGGATCGATCTACGCGTTCGATGTACTGAACGAGCTGATGACTAATCGTCAATATTTTGACCGCAGTTCCCGCAAAACATGGCCGGTGCAGGGAATGCTGACCATAGGCTCACCCATTGGTCTGGAAATGTTCAGGGTCACAGGCCGCAACAAGATCCAGAATCTCGGAGAAGGTGACAAATGGTTCCGTTGGCTCAACATCTGGGATCACAACGACCCAGTCGTTTCTGGAAATATATTTGGCAGCAATCTTGCGCAATACAAGATCGCCGAAAGTTTTCTCTCTTCCGATCCCAAGCAGGGATGGGTGATTCGAGACATCGCTGCAGACACTGGAAAAATATGGCTCATGGCACACACAGCTTACTGGAACAGCCCAGTTGTCGGCGACAAGCTGGTCGACATGGTCACATCATGAGGAGAAAATAATGAAACCCATGCGTTACCTCTTACCTGTGCTTCTGACTTGGGCGCTGTCTGGCTGCACCAATTATCTTTACCAAGGGCAATTATCTGGCGTGGATGCCTATGGAAATAATGGGCGATTCCAACTCTATTGGACCAAGACCGAAAAATTGATTGGCAGCACTAAGGCTGGCCCCGCGATTCTTAGGACAGAATGTAGCTTCACAGCAATCGCTTTTGAAGACCAACCAGACGGGATCATCTTTCGCGGCGAACCAGGCAAAGATCGAATCCCAGGAAAAGCATCAACGGTAGAGATAGGACAGCCATGCGGAAGAATACTCAATCATGCCAAACTTGCCGAGGCCCGTGAAGGTGAGTTATTAATCACGATAGGCTGCGAACCTATGCCACCGGATGAGTTCGACGTTCGACCACGAAACTACCTAAAAGCAAGAGCTGATCCATACATCTTTCCAGTTTTTGAAAAGATAAAACGCTGGAGCCTGTTCGGTGAAACGTTAGAAGCCCCCATCATGAACTGCGCACATTAATCAGGAGCACTACACTTGAAAATGATTCTCACCGGGCTTGATTTAAACAGATAGGATATTTATGGACTGACCCCCTGTTGAAAGACCGCTGAGCCACATAGAAACTTATACCTTTTCAACTGCAATGCAGTTAAGGCGAAAGGGGTCAGCATCACAATAGTTTTATTCCAAAAAAGTAATGTGATGCTGACCCCAATAATTACTGTAGACATCAGTATTAATCGAGAAGTTGATCAGTCCGTCTTCAAGATCAATCCCTGAAATGTAACTTTCCACGTTACTAGTAATTCGCTAACGTATCAGAGTAAAACAAAACTGTGTTTGACTAACAAATATTATTGCGACTGAATATGTCACTAAGAAAAAATAATCTGACTCTGGTACCGTTCGATTTTTTGGAAGCAATTCGAATCACAATGCTTTTATGCCATAGTATATTGATGCTGACCCGAATAATTTCGATCAGCGCGACGAAGATTTCTTTTGAAGGTCGGATAGACTGTGTCAAAGTAAAAGCGTTTATGTTTACAAGAAGGAAATTCGCGCCCCTTAATTATTCGATTCTCGGGGGATATTCTGAATCAAGGGGGAAATATGATTGATGACATGTGGTCAGTTCTAACAACGATTACTTATGAGTCACAGCAAGCAGCAAAATCTAAATGTATTGAGTTAGGGTTTGATTTAAATCGAGGAATTATTTCTCTTGATGAATCATATATAAACCTAAACTCGGCTTGCGATATCTTAAGGGATGCAATTGAGAAACAAAAGTTAATTCAACTACCGATATCAATCCAGAAGGTTTTTGCAAACTCGCTAGAATCAATCGCTAGATACCAGAACAACTTGATTGCAGGTTCAGACGAAGTAGTGAATCTAGTTGATGCAATTGAAAAACTAAATGCAAATATATGGCAGTATGGCCTTCATAATCTTTCAAATGAACTCCTTGGATTTACCACCAAGCTCAATCAACTAAAATCTTTAGAACTCGAAGCAATAGAGGCTACTGAAAAATTAAGAGAGGGAGTTCAAGTAAAAGATAACCTGGATAAGATTTTAGAAAATGCAAACAAGCAAACTGAATTACTTCAAACGCATATTGCAAGCGCGAGTTCAGCAGCAGCAGTAAATGAGGTGTTAGCTCAAACTTTAGAAACAAGTCAAAAGGCAACAGCATCCTTAACATTAATTCAACAGACTGAAACTGTATCTAATCAACTATTAGCCACATCATCGAAAAGTAACGCAGAAATATTAGCTTTTGAAAATAGTATTAATACTCTTGTCTCGACGTTCACCACACTAAAAGGTGAATTAGATGCAAATAAGGTTACCCAAGAAAACCTGTTTAAAGAATTTGAAGGCTTTAGAAATACAATTGATGGGCTGCTACGCGATGCCAACCGAACCGGAATGGCAGCATCTTTCACTAATCGAAAGGATGAACTCAACTTTACAATGATCGCCTGGCTCACAGTGTTTGCATGTTCAATAATTGGACTAGTTACTATGGGCGTTATTTATTTGGCACCACTTCTCGAATCTGGAAAATTGGAGCAGTTGCCATCAAGATTGGCTCTTACAGCGCCGTTTATCTGGTTGGGTTGGCTCTCAGCTAAGCAATATACTACACCTCACGCTTACGTGAAGATTATGCCTATAAGGAGGCATCTGCTAAGTCTTTCGAAGGATATAAGCGCGAGGCAAAACAAGTGGATCCGGTAATGCTGCAGAATCTCATGGATACGGCAATAAAGAATCTAGGTGACAATCCAATTAGAATATATAGTGGAAGTGGGAATCATGCCAGCCCACTACATGAAGTCTTAGAGAATTTGATAAAAAAAGAAAAGGCATCAGATTTGTTGAAAATATTTCTGGGAAAAGACAAAGATAAGGATAAGGAAAAAAACAAGGGATAGATGTTAGGTGTAGTCAGCCGAGCATCATGGGTCAGGGAAGCTAATGGGGCTACTTAACTTAAAGTGCCAGCATCACAATATTATTATTCAGACAAAACAAAGTGTATTAACTTCGTCGTTCGTGTTGTTACAGCGGTGAAATTACACTTGTTGCTTTCGTAACTCGACGCGCTTCAGATATGCATCACGCGCTATCTGCACATCTTCCAGAAAGTACGGCAGTTCCTTCAGCAGCATTGCTTGCGGGCCATCCACCAGCGCCTTGGGCGGGGCGGGATGGAAGTCCACCAGCACCATGTTCGCTCCGGCCACTATTCCTTGTGCGGTGACGTGCATCATGTCGAGGATGCCGTCCGGCGCGGCTTGTCTTGACCCGACCGAGTGCGATGGGTCGATGCACACCGGCATGCGCGTCAGGCGCTTGACCACTGGCACGTGCGAGAAATCGACGAAGTTGCGGTGCGGGTCGCCCATGTTGGTCTTCATGCCGCGCAGGCCGAACACCACGTTGCGGTTGCCTTCGGAAGCCAGGTATTCCGCCGCGTTCAGCGATTCGTCCAGCGTGATGCCGAAGCCGCGCTTGAGCAGGATGGGCATCTCGGTTTGCCGCCCGACGATCTTGAGCAGCTCGAAATTCTGTGTGTTGCGCGTGCCGATCTGCAGCATCACCCCGGTCGGATTGCCGGTCGCATGCAACGCTTCCCTGATCTCGTTGAGGTGCGATTCGTGGGTGATCTCCATCGCGATCACCTTGATGCCGTATTTGCCCGCCAGCTCGAACACGTAAGGCAAACAATATTTGCCGTGCCCCTGAAACGCATACGGGCTGGTGCGCGGCTTGTATGCGCCCATCCTTGTACATACTTGTCCGCAGTCATGCACCGCCTTCATCATGATCTCGACATGCTCGCGGTTGTCCACCGCGCACAATCCGGCGAACACGTTCAGCGTGTCCTGCCCGAAGCGCACGCCGTTGTATTCGAAATGGGTGGGGCGCTGATCGTCCTTGTGCCGCCCCAGGATGCGGTACTCCTCGGAAACCCGCACCGCGCGTTCGACACAGGGCAGGCTTTGCATGTCCTCTATTTCCAGCGACTGGGTGTTGCCGATCAGGTATATCTCCGTCAGCGTCTTTTCAATGCCGCGCTCGACATGCACGCGGGTCTGGATGCCCGGCAAGGTAGCCAGGTGTGACATCAGTTGCCGGTATTCCGGGGATTGCTCGCTGACGTTGGAGTTGAGGATCAGTATCATTATTCTTCCCGATTATTAGTGCAACAAAATGGCCAACTGCGCCGGCCACTGCGCCATCGGTGCGCGGGTGAAGCCGCTCTTGGCGAACTGTGTCCAGCGGCCGATCACGTAGCACAGCAGCAGGTTGGCGTGTGCACCCACATCTACTGCTTCGCCCATCTCGCCTTGCGTTGCGGCCATGCGCAGTGATTGTTTGAGTGTGGCTTCGATGCGATCCAGCAGCTGGTTGATGCGCTGTTGCAAGCGCTCGTCCTCGTTCACCAGCGCATCACCGATCAGCACGCGCGTCATGCCGCGATTCTTTTCCGCGAAGCTCAGCAGCATCGCCACGATCTCTTCGATCTGCTTCACGCCGCTTTTTTCATCCTGCGTGATCTTGTTGATCAGGCCGAATACGGTCTGCTCAATAAACTCGATCAAGCCCTCGAACATCTGCGCCTTGCTGGCGAAGTGGCGGTACAGCGCAGCCTCGGAAAGCTCCAGTCGCCCCGCCAGCGCAGCCGTGGTGATCTTTTCGCCCTTGGGCTGCTCCAGCATCTGCGCCACGGTTTGCAATATCTGTAATTTTCTTTCGCCCGGTTTGCTCGCCATATTCACCCCGCTCTTTTAAATCAATCGATGCAACTCATCCGGCAGCTGCATCACATCACGAATCTTCACGTCCACGTACGGTGAGTTTTTGTTGCTGGTATTCACCCATACCGTGCGCATCCCTAACCGTTTTGCAGTGCGCAAATTATCCAGGCTATCTTCCACCATCACGCATTGTGCCGCACGTACGCGATGCCGCTTCAGCAAACGCAAGAAGCCATAGCCCTCCGGCTTGGGGCGATAACGGGTGTGCTCCACTGCCATCACATCGTTGAATAAATCATCCACGCGCAGCAACTTGAGCACCGCATGCGCGTAGTGTTGCGGCGCATTCGAGAACACCACCTTCCTGCCCGGCAACGCTTTCAGCGCATGGCGCAAACGTGGTTCGCGCAGCACCATACGATCAAGATCAGGAAACTGGTGCGTGTGCCACAAAAAATGATCCGGGTCGGTGCCATGATGGCGCATCAAGCCGCTCAATGTCGCGCCATAGCGCTGCCAGTAATGCACACGCAGTTTATTTGCATCCGCTTCGTCCAGTTGCAGATGCTGTTGCACATATGCCGTCATGCTGCGGTTGATGTGCGGAAAAATATGCGGCGTCGCATTATGCAACGTGTTGTCCAGATCAAAAATCCACAGCGGAGCAGTCACCCCTTATTTGCTCTTGATCAATGTTCCGATACCCTCGTCCGTCAGGATTTCCAGCAACAGTGCATGCTGCACCCGGCCGTCGATGATGTGCACCGAACGCACTCCGCCGCGCGCCGCATCCAGTGCAGAAGCGATCTTGGGCAGCATGCCGCCGGACAGCGTGCCGTCCGAGACCAGATCATCGATTTGCTTCGGGGTCAAGCCGGTCAGCAGCTTGCCGTTTTTGTCCAGCACACCCGGTGTGTTGGTGAGCAACACCAGTTTCTCGGCGTGCAACACCTCGGCGAGCTTGCCGGATACCACGTCGGCGTTGATATTCAGCGTCTCGCCATCAGGCCCTACGCCGATCGGCGCGATGACCGGGATGAAGTCGCCGGAATCGAGAAAGGTAATGATCGCCGGATCGATTTTGCTGATGTCGCCGACCAGCCCGATGTCCAGCATCTTGCCCTGCACCTCGTTACTCTCCAGCAGCAATTTTTTGGCACGAATGAAAGAGCCATCCTGGCCGGTCAGTCCAACCGCTTTGCCGCCACAACGGTTGATCAGGTTGACGATGTCCTTGTTGACCTTGCCCAGCACCATCTCGACCATGTCCATGGTTTCTTCGTCGGTGACCCTCATGCCCTGGACGAACTCGCCCTGCTTGCCGACACGTTTCAGCATCTCGTTGATCTGCGGCCCGCCGCCGTGCACCACCACCGGATTCATCCCGACCAGCTTGAGAAGCACCACATCGCGCGCGAAGCTCTCCTGCAACGCCGGATCAGTCATGGCGTTGCCGCCGTATTTGATAACGATAGTCTTGTCGAAAAAACGCTGGATATAGGGCAGGGCCTCTGAGAGCACGTGCGCTTTGAGTTCAGCAGTAGCGGCGGTAAGCGGCATAGTTCTTCCCCAGGAAAATTTGCTGAGGATTCTACACCAGAAAAGATTCAGGTGGCACGCGCCGCCTGATTATTCGACGTAGCCAACACTCACTCAGTGACTGCGGTGAGGATCTTCCTGCTCTGCGGCACGGGTTGCGTGCAACGACCTCACTTCGGCGCGTACTTCGATATTTACTGCGGCGCGTTTGGCCACTTTTATGCTCAGCGTCAGCAGGACAGTTTCTCCTTCTTTGAGCGGAGACTTCAGCCCGTTCAGCATCAGGTGATAGCCGCTTTCGCGCAGATTCATGCGCTTGCCGGCGGGCAGCGCTATGGATTTCACCTCGCGCATTTTCATCATGCCGTTCTCGCTAGTCATGCTGTGCAGTTCTGTCGTCTCGGCGACCGGGCTCGATACGCCAAGCAATGATGCAGCCTGTTTGCTGGTGATGGTTAGATCTACTCCTGCCGCATCTTGTCCGGGGGCGGTGGCACGAACCCACGCATTTTCAACGTGGATATCTCCAGCATAAACGCTGGTGCTCACCAGCACGGCTGCCAGCAACCCGCCAAACCGGCACAAACCAGATCGATACAAATTGGTCACGATGATATTTCCGTATAAAAATTATCGGCAGCGGATTATACGCGGCAGGTGAAACGTGCGGTCTGCTATACCTGGCCGGGCCACGCGATTATAATAGCGTCCTGAAAATTTCCTGTTGCCTTATGAAGCTCATCTTATCGTTGCTGTTCCTGCTGCCCGCGCTCGCCTTCGCGGAGTCAGCCATCTTGCCTGGTGAAACGACTGACGAAACCGCTGATAAAACTATTAGTCATCCCGCTAAGCCACCCATCAAGAATGGCCAAGCGGCGGCTAGCCATCTGACCATGCCGTCTAAAAACGATAGTCCGGTCACGGCTTATTCCATACCGCAGTTGGCGGCCAAGTCATATCTGTTGTATGACTACACCAGCAGTCAAATTCTGGTGAACCAAAACGGCGACGCGCGCATGGAGCCCGCTTCGCTGACCAAATTGATGACTGCTTATTTGGCCTTCGATGCGCTCAAGCACGGGACGCTGTCGCTGAAACAGAAACTGAGCGTGCCTGCTGCCGCAGTGCGCAATGCGGGCAGCGAGTCGCGCATGTTGCTTAAAGCCGGGCAAGTTGTCACGGTGGACGAGTTGCTGCACGGCTTGGTTGTGCAATCCGGCAACGATGCGGCGATCACGCTGGCGGTCAATATCGCGGGTAGCGAAGCGGGCTTTGTCGACATGATGAACAAGGAAGCGAAACGGCTCGGGATGAATAACACCCATTTCACCAATCCGGTAGGCATGACGGATGCGCAGCACTACAGCAGCGCGTCCGATCTGGCTGTGCTGGCGGCGGCTATCCTGCGCGATTATCCGCAGCACTATCCGCTGTTCTCCCTGCGCAACTACACTTTCAACAACGTCGCCCAAGCCAATCGCAACCGGCTGCTGTGGCTTGACCCGTATGCGGACGGCATGAAAACCGGGCACACCGAATCGGCCGGATTTTGTCTGGTCGGATCAGCTCAGCGCGATAACCATAGGCTGATTTCGGTATTGTTCGGTGCCGATTCTGACCGGCTGCGCGCCAGCGAAAGCCAGAAGCTGATGAATTTTGGTTTTCAGTATTTTGATGTCGCGCGCTTGTATCAAAAGGATCAGCCTGTCACCCAACTCCGCATCTGGAAAGGCACCGCGAGCCACCTTGGGGTCGGCTTTCGCCAGGATTTATTTCTGAGCATTCCAAAAGGAACGTTTTCCCAACTTAAGGCAACCATGGAAACGCACCAGCCCATCCTCGCGCCGGTCAGCAGCGGGCAACAACTGGGCGTGCTCAAGCTGACGCTGGCCGGTAAGCCCTATGCAGAATTTCCATTGCTGGCACTGGACAGCGTGCCGCTGGCGAATGTATTTTCGCGCGGCTGGGACAGTATCCGCCTGATGTTTGAATAGGGAGCTATCGATGACGATCTATTTAAACGGCGAATTCATGCCCATTGAGGAAGCCAAAATTTCCGTGCTGGATCGCGGCTTCATATTCGGCGATGGCGTGTATGAAGTCATTCCGGTGTATTCGCGCCGTGCATTTCGCCTGACAGAACATTTGCGGCGTCTGCAACACAGCCTGGACGGCATCCGGCTGGCCAATCCGCACAGCGATGGAGTATGGGCGAGCATCATCAACGAACTGATCGCGCGCCACGAGGCACAAGACCAGTACCTGTATTTGCACATCACGCGCGGCGTGGCGAAACGCGATCACGCCTTCCCGAATCCGCCTGTCGGGCCGACGGTGTTCATGATGAGCAATCCGCTGCTCATCGCGCCCGCCGACCAGCTGCATAATGGAGTCGCCTGCATTACCGCGCCGGATAACCGCTGGCTGCGTTGCGACATCAAGGCCATTGCGCTGCTGCCCAATGTGTTGTTGCGCCAGATAGCGGTCGATGCGGGCTGCGCCGAGACCATCCTGATACGATCCGGATCAAACAACGAATCCTCTTTTATGACCGAAGGCGCGGCCAGCAACATCTTCGTGGTGAAGAGCGGCAAGCTGTTCGCGCCGCCCAAGGATAACCTGATGCTGCCCGGCATCACCTACGATGTGATACTGGAAATTGCCGTCGCCAACGGTATTCCGCATGAGGTGCGCAAAATTGGCGTAGCGGAAGTGTTTGCAGCGGATGAACTGTTGCTCACCTCATCCACCAAGGAAGTGCTGGCGATCACGCAGCTCGACGGCAAACCGGTCGGCACCGGAAAGCCGGGCGCGATGTTCGCCAGGCTGCACAAGCTTTATCAGGATTTCAAGCGCGATGTGATGCGCCAAAACAACCAATAGCCATGAGCGAGCTACCAGAAAATAAAGTGCCTGATAACAAATTGACCGATAGTCTGATCGAATATCCCTGCGAGTTTCCGATCAAGATCTTCGGCCTGCAGCAAGCGGGTTTCGCGCAAGCCGTGCTGGAAGTGGTCAACAAACACGATCCGGGCTTTCTCGCCGCCTCGATGGAAATGCGCGCCAGCAAAAATGCGCGCTACCTCAGCCTGACCTGCACCGTGCAAGCCACATCGCGCGAGCAACTCGACGCATTGTATCAAGAGTTGTGCGACCATCCATCTGTCGTAATGGTCTTGTGATACCACACGTCAAATCGCTGGGGTTGGTCGAATATCAACTGACTTGGGACGCGATGAAAAAATTCACCGCCGAGCGTTCCAGCGAAACACGCGACGAGATATGGCTGGTGCAACATCCGCCCACTTATACACAAGGCATGGCGGGCAAGCCGGAACACCTGTTGCATAGCACCAACATCCCGGTCGTAAAAATCGATCGCGGCGGTCAGATCACCTATCACGGCCCCGGCCAGATCGTCGCCTACTTGCTGCTCGATATGCGCCGCTGGAAAATCAAGGTGCGCGAGTTGGTGCGTTTGATGGAGCAAGCCGTGGTCGACTTGCTGGCCCAATACGGTGTGGCCGCACAGGGCCGCGAGGACGCGCCCGGTGTGTATGTGGGCGATGCGAAGATCGCCGCGCTGGGACTGAAAATCAAGAACGGCTATTGCTATCACGGCCTGTCGTTTAATGTAGACATGGATATGACTCCGTTCGCCAACATTAACCCGTGCGGCTATGCCGGACTGCGCGTGACCCAAGCCTGTGAGTTGGGCATCACCGCTGGCATCAGCGAATTGCAGGCCGAACTGGCGCAGAATTTGATACACGGATTACAGCATCACCTTGAGAGAAAGCTATCGCATGAGCAACATTGAAAACAAGCAAACCGGAAAAGACAAAACCGCGCGCAACCCGATCAAGATCGTGCCGCTGCAGGAGCGCCTGCGCAAGCCGGAATGGATACGCGTGAAGTCGGGCAGCGGGCAGGGCTATCACGACGTGAAGCGCATGCTGCGCGAACACAAGCTGCACACGGTATGCGAGGAGGCTTCCTGCCCGAACATCGGCGAGTGCTTTGGCAAAGGCACCGCGACCTTCATGATCCTGGGCGATGTGTGCACGCGCCGCTGCCCGTTCTGCGACGTGGCGCACGGCAAACCGCTGCCGCCGGATGTGAGCGAACCGGAAAATCTGGCACGCTCGATCGGACTGCTCAAACTCAAATACGTGGTCATCACCAGCGTCGATCGCGACGATCTGCGCGACGGCGGCGCGCAGCATTTTGCCGATTGCCTGAACGCGATACGCGCCAGCTCCCCCGCGACGCGACTGGAGATTCTGGTGCCGGATTTTCGCGGTCGGCTGGAAGAGGCGCTGGACGCGCTCTCCGCCAGCCTGCCCGATGTGCTGAATCACAACCTGGAAACCGTGCCGCGCCTGTACAAGCTGGCGCGCCCCGGCGCGGACTATGCGCACTCGCTGAAGCTGCTCAAGGATTTTAAGGCGCGTTTCCCGAGCATACCGACAAAGTCAGGCCTGATGCTGGGTCTGGGGGAAACCGACGAAGAAGTGCTCGCAGTGATGCGCGACCTGCGCGCACACGATGTGAACATGCTCACGATCGGCCAGTACCTGCAACCTTCCGACGGTCATCTGCCGGTGCTGCGCTACGCGCCACTGGCATCATTCACGATGTTCGAACAAGCCGCAAAAGAGATGGGCTTCAGCCATGCAGCCTGCGGTCCGATGGTGCGCAGCAGTTATTTCGCCGACGAGCAGGCGCATCAGGCGGGGGTTATATAACTCGAGTCACTGTGTGTACGTGTTAAACTTCGTATCGAAGCTGGCTAGGCAGTCGCTGCGTCCGTAAGGGCGGAGAGGAAAGTCCGGGCTCCACAGAGCAGAATGCCGGTTAACGACCGGACACCGTGAGGTGATGAACAGTGCCACAGAAAATAAACTGCCTAAGCTCCGCAAGGGGCCGGTGAGGGTGAAACGGCGGGGTAAGAGCCCACCGCGGACGTGGTAACACGGACGGCACGGTAAACTCCATTCGGAGCAAGATCAAATAGGCTGACTATGACGCTGCTCGCGTCGTCAGCGGGTAGATTGCTTGAGCGTCA